>CAYOTH010000076.1:0-7316 GCA_964406835.1 uncultured Oscillospiraceae bacterium | reverse complement strand
GGAGCGTCTGCCCGGGTATGACCGCGTTTCAGCCGCGCCGGAGGGCGTCTTGCCGGTGCCAGACGGCATGACCAGTTGGTTTGGCGGCACGCGAATCTACGCCTACAAGGCCGAGCGGCTGCCCCCCTCGCTTCAGGCCAAGCGCTGGCTGATGAAGCGCATTCCGGCGGGCGAAAGCGAGCCGCGTACCGAGTATGCGCAGCTGGACTGGCCGTATCTGACGCGGGTGGTTCACATCAACGTGAACGACCAGGAGCCGGTGCTCAAGCCGATCTTCCCGCGCGGCAACCCCAAGCTGGGCCCGGACGGCGCAATCTGGATCGCCTGTTTCTCCGGCGAGGGCCACTTAAACCCTGAAAACGGCTGGTACAGCCCCTATTACAGCGCCGAGTTGTTCCGCTCCGAGGACGGCGGGCGTACCTTCAGCCGTCGCGCGCACATGGAATACGAGGCCGACAACAAGACCTACCCCTACGCCAGCGGCGGCTTCAGCGACAGTGATTTCGAGTTTATGCCCGACGGCTCGATAGTCTGGTTCTTCCGCTCCAACTGGTACGGCAACACCGGCGAGGAGTGGAGCCCCATGTACTGGGCGCGCTCGACCGACGGCGGCTTCACCTGGACGAAGCCCGTGATCTTTGCCGACCGCGGCACGCTGCCCCGGCTGTGCAGCCTCCCCTGCGGCGCGACGATCGTCAGCTTTGCCCGCCCGGGCATGTACCTCTCCGTCTGCACGGACGGACGCGGCCTGGATTGGAGCGCGCCCTTCGAGGTCATGACCGGCGACGACCGAAGCGGCCTGGCCAACGTGAAAATCGAGCACCCCACCTTCCATCAGTGGGACGGTGCCTGCAACAACCCCGAAATCCTGCCCCTCACCCATGACACCGCGCTGCTCTTCTACAGCGACTTCTACTACCCCGACGAAACCGGCGTCAAGCGCAAAACCATCCTCTGCCGCACCGTCCGGGTGGAACTGTGACGGGGAAAGCGCCGCAAGGGAACAACTCAAAACGCAGACTCGCCCGGCTCGAATCTATGGCCGGGCAAGTCGTCAAGACAAAGCAAAGACTTCGCCTCCCGCAAAGTCTGATCGCAGGATTGGCGCGTGAGCGCAAGGGGAACAACGCAGCTTGAAAGGAGTGTCTGAACATAACTGTCGATATTCGTGACTTCGGGGCGCACCCTGACAGCGCCGACAATGCGCCCAGCATTCAGCAGGCCATCAACAGCCTGAAAGCAGGCGGCGAGGTGCTCATTCCGGCCGGCCTTTACTACACCTCCACCATTTACCTGCGCAGTCACATCGCGCTGCGCCTGGCGGCCGGAGCTGTCCTCAAGGCGGTGGAACGAGCCGACCAATACGCTGTCAACGGCCTTTTCGACAGCTTCGGCCAGGAGACGACCTCCCTGTTGATCGCCCGAGACTGTGAAGACGTGGCGCTCCTGGGTGAAGGCACCATAGATCTGTCGGGCGCTGCTTTCCTGGACTATGACATTCCGGATGACAAGCGCGCATTCTATGGCGAGCGCGCCGATAAAATACCCGCCCGACCCAAGGCGCGCATCACCCGCCCGCTTTTGTTTCAGGCGTGCCGGGGCGTCACGGTGAGCGGCATCCGCCTGAAAGACTCGCCCTGCTGGACACTGGTATTTCAAGGAAGCAGCAACATCCGCGTAACCCAGATTGACATTGCCAATCACCCCCGGACGCCGCACAGCGACGGCATCCACTTAAGCGGCTGCGACCGGGCCATCATCTCCGATTGCAATATGGTCTGCGGAGACGACTGCATTGCCATCACCTCGCTGATGGACTATTCCAAAGAGTGCCGCAACATCGTCATTTCCAACTGCATCCTCTCCTCCAGCTCGGCCGCCATACGCATCGGCCACATTCACAGCCGGGTCAGCAATGTGCTGGTCAACAATGTCTGCATCACGCAGAGCAACCGTGGCCTGGCCATTTTCGCCGGAGACAATGGCCTTGTGCAGCATGTCAAGCTCTCTCACCTGACGATGGACACTCACATTCTGACAAGAGAATGGTGGGGCCGGGGCGAGCCCATCGTGTTGTGCAGTGCCAACTCCACCGGCCGGATTTCCGATGTCTCCATCGAGGACGTCTATGCGGACGCCGAAAACAAGGCCGTGGCTGTCGGTCGAATCGACAATCTGCGCCTGCGCGATTGCCAAATCACCCTCACCGACCGCGGCGGCCGCGATCACGCCCGCGAATATGACATCAGCCCCAACGGACGTCTCGACGTCCTTAACGACTTCGAAGGAACCTGGTACACCAACCTGATACCAGAAGTATAACCCCCGCCACACCGCAAGCAGCAGCCCCAAAACACACATCCGCCCGGCTCGAATCTATGGCCGGGCAAGTCGTCAAGACAAAGCGAAGACTTCGCCTCCCGCAAAGTCTGCTCGCAGGATTGGCGCGTGAGCGCAAGCGGCTGTCGGGCTGCCGACCCCAAAACGCAAATCCGCCCGGCTCTGATTTATGGCCGGGCGGATTGGGAAGGCCACACAAGCCTTCCTACTTCAATCAAAGTTGTTTACGGGATTGGCGCGTGAGCGCAAGTGGAAGCCGCACTGCGGCTTAGATCACTCGATTCCAGGCCTCGACCACGGCGGCGGGATCGTAGGGCGCGCCGGTGGCGGGGTCGTCGCGCAATTCAAAGAGGAAGGGGCCGGTGTAGCCAACGCTCAGCAGGGTTTCGCGCACCAGCTTCCACGGCACAATGCCCGAGCCGGGGATGAAGTGGCGCTCGTCCACGCCGTCGTAATCGGACAGATGAGTCGTGATGACCTTCGCGGCAGTCTCCTTGAGGAAGGCCTCGTGGCTCTCGATGAGCAGATGATTGACGTCAAAGCAGACGCCTGAGCAGGCCGTGGCCATGCGCGCCACCTCGCTGCCGGTGCGGCCGATGCAGGTGCGCGGCAGGTTTTCAATGGCCACGGCCATATCGCCCGCCAGCGCCTGCAACTCGGCCAGGCTTCTCATGCTGGCCTCCAGACGCGCCGCCCTCTCCTCGTCCGGATTGGGCTCAAGGCTGCCATGGATGACCAGCACCTTGGCGCCCAGCTCGCGCGCCACCTCGATATCACGCGCGATATCGAGGATAACCGCCCGCCGCTTGGCCTCGTCCAAGTCGGAAATATCCTGACCGATGCCAAAGGGCAGATGCACCGACCACAGCGCCATGCCGCACGCGCGCGTCTGCGCCATGACGTCCAGCATGAAGGCGCGCCGTTCCTCAAACGGGGTCGCGGCCAGACTGATTTCGACCACCTCGAAGCCCGCGCGAGCATAATCGGCCACTCGGTTGCGATTGTTGCCCACACCAATGGAAATACCCAACGGATTCTTAGTCATAATTGATCTCTCCTTTTTTCATTCGACTCCCCACGGAGCCGGGAACCACACAAGGAATGCACCGCGAGCGACGCGATGGCCATGCGGCGTTTACGCCTGCCGCCTTCGGGCGACGCGGGGCTTGCCGGGAACAAACGCGGCTTCAGGCTGAACGCCTGATTAGCGCGGAGGCCGTCGGTTGACGGCGTGGTTTGATGGCGGCAACAAGCGGGCTTATAGCCATAACTCAGATAAAACGTGACGCGGCGGCGAGGCTGAGCGCCTCAAGCGGCGCGCGATGGACACGTTTCACCTCAGACTGAGGGCAGTCTGTTCAGATATTATAACACAGTCCCGGCCGCTTCACAAGAGAAGGCGGCGGGCGAGGACACGAAAGCGAGGTTTTTTTATGCCCAGTTACATTGCCGGTGTGGATATCGGCGGCACGTCCGTGAAGTTTGGCGTCCTGGAGGACGGCCATGCGCTCGTCTACAAGACCAGCGCGCCCTCGGTGATTGGCAATCCGGACGGCATGGTCGAGTTGATTGCCCGGATGGTTGAAGAATGTCCCTATCCAATCGAGCGCATTGGCGTCGGCACGCCCGGCTTTGTGCTTTTGCCGCAGAATCTGGTGACGGCGGTCAATCTCGGCTGGGAGAACACGCCGCTGTGCGCGATGCTCAATCGCCGCCTGAAGATCCCCGTCTGGGTGGACAACGACGCGCAGACGCAGCTGGCCGCCGAATGGTGGGACGGCGCGTGCAAGAGCCTGAGCAGCGTGGTCTACATCACCTTCGGCACCGGCGTGGGCGGCGCGCTCTTCATCAACGGCAAGCCCTGGCGCGGACACCGCAACAATGCCGGTGAGATCGGCCACTTCGTCACCCATGCCGACGGCCTGCCCTGCGGCTGCGGCCTGAAGGGCTGTTACGAGATGTACGCCTCGGCCAGCGCGCTGTGCCGCATGGGCGGACGCGACAACGCCCGCGAGATCATCGACGCGGCCCGAGCCGGTGACGCCGAGATGATGGACGTCTTCCGCCGCTATCTGCACGAGGTCGCCATCGGCATCGCCAGCCTGAACATGCTCTTCCGCCCCGAAGCCATCGTGCTGGGCGGCGGCATCAGCGCTTCCGGCGATATCCTGCTTCACACACTTAACGAGGTGCTCCTCGACGTCTGCCCCAATATGGCCGAGGAAATCTCCCGCATACTCTGTCTGGCCGTCCACCGCAACGACGCCGGTATCCGCGGCGCCGCCGCTCTCGTTTCTATCAACACCTGAGCCGCCCCGGCTGGGCCGGGAGCCGCTTGCGCTCACGCGCCAATCCTGCGTGCAGCGTTTGAGGGAGCAGGAAAGCTTCATACACCTTGACGACTTGCCCGGCCATAAATTGGAGCCGGGCAAGGCTGCGTTTTGGGGCCTGAACATGGCACGCCGATGACAGGTTATGCTTAGTTGATTACTTTTTTCGCCGCTTAGGGGCGCCCCGGCCGTGCTGTCTTCCACTCCGCTTCGCGCGCTGCAACCAGATTCTTCAGCGCTTGGGGGCGCTTCGAATCTGGACGTTTGCTTGAGCAGATAACCTCTTGATACCACCAACCCGCCCGGCCATAAATTGAAGCCGGGCGGGTCTTTGCCGTCTTCCCGGGCTGGACGAGGAAGGACTGCTCGGACTTGTTGTTTCCCCTTCAATCGACATTCCATGACAACCCCCACTAACGCAGACTCGCCCGGCTCCAATTTATGGCCGGGCAAGTCGTCAAGATATATGAAAGCATCCAGCTTCATCAAAGTCCGCTCGCAGGATTGGCGCGTGAGCGCAAGCGAATCTGGCTCAGCCAGGCGCGTGAGCGCAAGCGGTTATCGGTACAGCCGATCGAAGGAGTCTAGAGGGCGGCGGCTGTGCCGCTTCCACACTTTCAAAAGCCCTCTGGGGGAACAACGGCGATAACGCAAGAAACGCACGGCACGCAACACCCGGAGTACCAAGGACTCCCCGAAGGAGTCCAGAGGGCGGCGGCTGTGCCGCTTCCACACTTTCAAAAGCCCTCTGGGGGAACTGAGAGGATAACGTAAGAAACGAAAAGGTTCGCAACGCCTGTAATGCCAAGGACTCGATTGCAAGAGAAGTAAATCCTCCTGCTGAGCAGAAAGCCTGCCCCCCCCACGCCGCAAGCAACCAGCCCCAAAACGCAAATCTGCCCGGCTCTAATCTATGGCCGAGCAGATTGAGAAAGCCGCACAAGCCTTCCTCATTATATCAAACTTATTTACGGGATTGGCGCGTGAGCGCAAGCGGATGCCGCACTGCGGCGAGAAGCGAGGTCGATGAGGCGCTGATTGCGGGAGCCGCGCCAGGGGCAGTCGAGCGACTTTTCGGCGAGGATGAAGGGACCGTCCACCAGCGTGTCGGTTTCGGCCAGCAGCGCGGCGACACCCGCATCGGACTCGCTCATCACGAGCAGCTGCTCATAGGTGTAGCCGGTGTACGTCCAGACGTTCAGGCCGCGCGCATGGGCCTCGCGTGCCAGCGCGGCGCAGGCCTCGCCCTGCAAAAACGGCTCGCCGCCCGAAATCGTAATGCCGGACAGCAGCGGATTATCGTCCAGTCGCCGCACAATCTCCTCAAGCGCGCAATCCCGGCCGCCCGCCGGATCATGCGTCTGCGGGTTGTGGCAGCCCGGACAGTGATGCGGACAGCCCTGCGTAAACACACTCAGCCGCAGCCCCGGCCCATCCACAATCGAATCCTCCACCAGCCCAGCCACGCGCAGCACCCGATCCTCCGCCATAATTCTCCCCTCCCATGACATTCAAAAAAAACACCCGGCAACACGTCCCCTCGAAGGAACGCGGCGGCTTGTGACGGTAGCCTACCGCCTAGCGACGATTTACTCTAACACAGCAACGAACAGCAACGCGGCGGCGGCTTGCAAGGCCTCCTGCCAAGCGACGATTTACTCCAACACAGCAACGAACAGCAACGCTGCGGTTTAAGGCAACAGCCTACCGACGGACGGCTGTTCACTTGAACACGGCGGCGGGTCAGCGCTTCTTCAGGCGAGCGGCGAGCAGGTCGGTGGCCTGAGCGAGGGCGCGCACGCGCAGAAGCAGCGCAGAAGCAGCGTAGACGATGAGCGAAGCGCCGGTGCAGACGACCAGCTTGACGAAGGATTGCAGGCTGGTGGTGCAAGCGGGCATGAAGTGCGCCAGAATCAGACAGGTAAGCATGGCCGAGACGGTGGCGATGCTGATTTTGATCAGCTCTTCCAGCGTGCGGCGCGCGTGCATACGGCCCAGACGGCGGCGCAGAAGCAGCATAAGCGAGACAACGCCCGCCGTGGCCGAGATCGACGTGGCCAGCGCCAGGCCGCCCACGCCCATGACGCGCACGAGGACAACATTGAGCACGATGTTGATCACGACGGTACCCATGGCATTGAACATGGGGGTGCGGGTGTCCTCGCAGGCATTGAAGGCGCGCGTGAGGATATCGCGCATGCCGTAGCTGAACACGCCCACGATGTAGAAGCGCAGCGCGGTTCCGGCGGCAGCGACCGATTTCTCGGCAAAGACGCCGTGTTTATAGGCCAGGCGAATGACATCGCCGGGCAGGATCGCGCCCACGGCGATGATTGGGAAGATAATCAGCGCGACCAGCTCCATGCTGCGCATAATCATGCTTGAGAGCGCCTTTTCGTCATGCGCGGCGGTCTTGAGGCTCATTTTGGAGAACATGATCGTCTCCAGCGGCACCAGCACGACGCCCACAAGGAAGGTAATCAGCCGGTAGGCCAGGTTCATGCACGTCAGATGACCTGCGGGCAGGCCGCTGGCCAGCATCTTGTCGATCATGTGGTTGAGTTCATTGACGGCCATATTGAGTACTGCGGGCCCGGCCAGCAGCATCAGGTGCTTAAACTCCGCATCGCCCGGATCAAACACCGG
>CAYOTH010000075.1:0-7340 GCA_964406835.1 uncultured Oscillospiraceae bacterium | reverse complement strand
AGCGCCAGCTGGACGGCAAGGTCGGCGAGCTGATCTACTGCATCCACAAGGTCGGCTTCAACGGCACCGAGCTGGGCTACAACAAGACCATGGCTCAGCAGTGGCAGATGCCCTATGCGCACCTGAAGGCCTTCTGCGCGCATCCCTTCTCCGTCATGCGCTATTTCTGCGGCGACATCATCGGCATTCAGGCCTTCCTGGATAAGCCCGGCGTGCGCCGTACCGCCGAGGACGCCATGCTCTCGGTCAACTCCATCCACTGCAAGTTCGCCAACGGCGGCGTGGGCTACCTGATCTCCCAGCGCGGCGACGCCATGTTCGGCTACGGCGGCTGGTGGAGCTATGAGCACTGCGGCTCCAAGAGCACCTTCGCCATCGAAAACTGCGTTGAAAAGCTGCATGTGTGGGATCCCAAGGAGTTCGACACCAGCCGCGGCACGATGAATCAGGCCTCGCCTGAGCCCATCACCACCAACTATGGCGTTTCTTCCTTCAATGCGACCTTCCCGCGCCGCATCAACGCCTTCCTCGAGGACATCACCAACAACGTGCCGCTTGAGTACATCCGCGCGTCGGGACGCGATGCTCTGGCCACGCTGGAATACACCTTCGCCGCGATCAAGTCCTATGAGAACGGCGGCGCGCTGGTTGTGCCGGAGATGCTACCGCCCATGCACGGCGATGTCTCCCGCATCAAGACGCCCTGGGACAAATAATTATGAACGTCCTGCTGATCAATGCCGATCAATTGCGGCATGATTGCGTGGGATACCGAGGGCTGAGGCCGATCAAAACCCCGGCCCTCGATCGTTTGGCGGCGGAAAGCGTGGTTTACTTGCGCGCTTTCACGCCGCTTCCTGTGTGCGCCCCAGCCCGGCAGGCTCTTCTGTGCGGACGTCATCCGGATTCCTTCGGCGCGCAGTGGAATTACGATTTTATGCCCACGCCCACCGTTCAGCCCGAATGGTGCTGGCCGCGCCAGCTCCGGGACAAGGGCTACAACACCGCCTATCTGGGGCGCTTCCACGCCTCCCCCACGCTGCACCCCGACGCCTTTGGCTATGATCAATGGGTCAGCTGGGCCGGCCACAAGCAGCTCCTCAAGGATAAATATCCCGACGTCTCCTATACCGGCGGCTGGATGGGCTGCGAAAGCCCCATCCCGGTCGAGGATTCCGGCACGCACTGGATGGCTGCGCAGGCCAGCGCCATGATCGAACGATTTGCCGCCGAGGGCAAGCCCTGGCACATCTGGGTCGATTATGAGGAGCCGCATCTGCCCTGCCGCCCGTCCGCACCGTTTTCCACGATGTATAATCCGGATGACATTCCCATGTGGGAAGGCTGCAACGATCCCTTCAACAACAAGCCCTACTGCCACAAGCAGCAGACGCTCAGCTGGGAAACCGATCATCTCACCTGGGAAAACGACTTCAAGTATATGGTCGCGCGCTATTACGGGGTGGTCAGCCAGCTCGATCAGGCCATCGGCCGGATCCTGGATACGCTCGAACGCACCGGGCAGAAGGACGACACCATCGTCATTTTCACCTCCGATCACGGCGATATGTGCGGCAGCCACAACATGCTCGACAAGCATTATGTGCTCTATGACGACATTTGCCGCGTACCGCTTTTTGTGCGTGTTCCCGGCGTTCAGCCGCGCCTGTGCGATCGCTTTGTCTCCAATTGTGTGGACATTCCCTGCTCGATTATTTCGTGGCTTGCGCTTGAGCACCCCGAAATCGAGCACGGCCAGGCGCTGCCCCTTTGCGAAAGCGAGGAGGCATCTTGCCGCCAGAAGATTGTCTGCACCTCCAACGGCCAGCAATTCGGCCTGTATTCCACGCGTATGATTCGAGACGACCACTATAAGTACGTCTGGAATCTGACCGACATCGACGAATTGTACGACCTTGAAGCCGACCCCGGCGAGAAGCTCAACCTGATCACCGCGCCCGATCAGCAGAACCGCATTGCCCGGATGCGCCGCGATCTTTACGAGGAGCTGCGCGCCCATGGCGATCGCTTTGTCGGCAGCGACTGGATTCGCCGCCAGCTGCTCGAGGGCAAAAAGCACCTTCGCTGAGGGCTATCCCCTCGCGATAAACCACTGATATTGTATAAGGGAGAAACACATTCCATGAAAAAATTCTTCGTCCTTGCCCTGGCTCTTGTGCTGGCGCTGTCCTGCCTGAGCGTTTCCGCCGAGGAAGCGAACAAGCCGATCGAGCTGACCTTCCAGCGCATTGGCTCCGATGCCGCCGAGCACGAATACTGGAGCTGGGTCATCGAGGCCTTCGAAAAGAAAAACCCCGATGTCAAGATCCTCTATGACGACGCCGCCATCGGCGCGGATATGGATACCAAGCTCAACACGCTCTTTGCCGCCAGCGACGGCCCCGATCTGATCGGCCATGGCATTCTGTCGGTGGCCAGCCGCGTTGAGCAGGGCCATTATCTGCCGGTTGACGAATATTTCAACGCCTGGGAGGGCAAGGATAACCTGATGTCCAGCGTGCTGACCAACGGCACCTACAAGGGCCATGTCTACGGCATTGGCTATTCCTCCACGCCGTATGTCTTCGCCTATCGCTCCGATCTGCTCGAGGCTGCCAACCTGAAAGTGCCCACGACCTGGGACGAGCTGGCTGAGACTGCCCGCGCGCTGACCGAGAAGAACGAGAAGGGCGAAATCACCTTCTCCGGCTTCTGCTTCCCGGCGGCCGGCGGCAACCTGGTTGAGCTGGACGTATTTGTCTATGGCAACGGCGGTTCCTATATGGACGAAAATTCCAACCCGATTATGACCGGCGAAGAGAAGGTTGAGGCGCTCAACTTCCTCAAGGAGCTGCTGACCGATGTCAACATCGCCTATTCCGCCAGCGACACCAACCCCTTCATCAAGGGACAGGCGGCCATAACTCTCATCAACAACGTTGCGCTGACCAGCATGATGGCCGAGGGCAGCGATTACGCCGGCAAGGTCGGCATTGCGCTGCCGCCCAACAACGGCACTGAGGCCACTTTCTCCGGCTGCAACATGCTCTTCATCGGCCGTGACTGCGCTGATACCGACGCGGCCTGGCGCTTCATTGAGTTCGTCATGACCGAGGAATCGACCCTCAAACGCGCCGAAATGTGCAACATCCCCGTGACGCTCTCCTCTCTCTCCGATGAATTCATCGCGATGGATCCTTGGAACAGCGTGCGCATTGACTGCGTTGAGCACGGCTTCGGTATGCCGCGCGCCGTCTGGTCCCCCTCCTTCCAGACCATTCGCAACGAGCTGATTCAGAATGTGCTCTTTGGCGATATGGATGCCGAGGCAGCGTTGAACGCGGCTCAGGAAAACCTGGAATTTGAAATGGATTATTGATTTTCATCTTTTCAAGCACACCGGCCTGGGCGGTCAAACGGCCGCTCAGGCTCGTTGCTGTCTTTCACCCTCATAGTCCCCGAATAACGACCCGATTGCGAGGAGATTTTTTCCATGAACAAACGCCCCCTTCGCTATGACAAGCGCGATACAATCGCCGCCTGGCTGATGCTGACGCCATTTCTGATTTTCTTCGCGCTTTTCGTGGTCTATCCGATCCTTATGAACATCTACTACAGCTTCACCAACTACAATATGACCTCGGCCAAGTGGGTGGGGCTTAAAAACTATCGCCGCCTTCTGAAGGATCACGCCTTTTTGATGGCGCTGAAAAACACCTCCATCTATGCCCTTTTCAGCGTGGTCGCGCTGACCGTTTTGGGCTTTCTGACGGCCTCGGCGCTCAACCGCGAAATTCGCGGCCTGCGCTTTATCCGTATGTTGACCATCTTCCCCTACGCCACATCGATGACCGCCGTCTCGATGATCTGGCTGATGCTGCTCGATCCCTCCACCGGCCTGATCAACAAGGCGCTGCGCCTGATCGGCCTGACCGGCGTGGACTGGCTGTTTAACATCCAAACCGCGCTCCCCTGCCTGATTTTTATCAACATCTGGAAAAACATCGGCTACTGCATGCTGATCTTTCTGGCCGGTATGCAATCTATTCCCGTTGAAATATATGAAGCCGCCACGGTGGACGGCGCCTCCGAGGGCCAGAAGCTTATCCACATCACCGTTCCCATGGTGCAGCCCGTCACCTTTTTCGTGCTGATTACCACCATGTTGGAATCCTTCAAAACCTTCGAGCAGGTCAAGTTGATGACCGGCGGCGATCCGCGCTATTCCACCACCACCCTTGTTCATCAGATTTATCAGCGCGGCTTTGCTGAATTTAAAATGGGCTATGCCGCCGCCATGTCGGTGGTGCTGCTCATCATCGTTCTGATTGTCACGCTGATTAACTACCGCTTCGGCGGCCAGGCAGAATAAAGGAGACCCTTTTTTATGAAACAAATCAAAGCCGACCGGCATTTCCGCATTCTCTCTACACTCTTCATCGTGCTCATCTGCCTGACTACCGGCTTCCCACTGGTCATGACGCTCTCTGTTTCCCTGCAAACGATGAACGAGGTTTACTCTCCGAACCTCAACCTCATTCCGGCCGAGTTTCAGTTTTCGAATTATGTCACAGCCATGCACAACGGTGATTGGGCGCGCTATTTTCAAAACAGCTTGATTATCACCGTCATCACCGTCGTCATCAGCCTGGTCATCAACTCCATGTCCGGCTTTGTCTTCGCCCGCATCCCCTTCAGAGGCCGTGAGCCGCTGTTCATGCTCATACTCATCGGCATGATGATCCCCGCTCAGGTAACGCTCATTCCCGTGTTTCTGCTGATTCGCTCCGTTCCCTTTGCTGGCGGCAACAACTGGCTGGGACAGGGCGGCACCGGGCTGATCAACACCTACGCCGGGCTGATTATCCCCTACATCGCCGGTTCGTTCGGCGTCTTTCTCTGCCGACAGTTCTACATGGGCTTCCCACCTGAGCTGGACGATGCCGCGCGCATCGACGGCTGCGGACGTTTCGGACAGTTCTTCCGCATTTATCTGCCGCTGAGCGGCCCCGTGCTGGCCTCTCTGGCCGTGCTCAAATTCACCGGCACCTGGAACGAATACACCTGGCCGCTGGTCATGACCAAGGGCGACGCCATGAAAACCGTTCAGCTGGCGCTGGGCGCTTTCCGCAATGAGGGAGAGGTCTTCTGGAACCAGCTGATGGCGGCCACGCTGGTTTCGGGCATACCGATTTACCTGCTCTTTTTCTTCGCGCAAAAGCACTTCGTTTCGGGGCTTCTGGCCGGCAGCGTCAAGGGATAAAACCCGTAAGCGTCATTTATTAACCATTTTGCCGCATACTATCCCCTCCTTCCGATTGACAGAACGCTATAAAACGGATATACTTATACAATAGGATTTTTTTCGGCGGCTCGGTTTCGCCCTCTGAGGCAGGACCGGCCCGCCGATATTCTGTCTAAAATTCACACCACCAAGAGGAGCAAACCGCCTTGATTAAGCAGCAGCTATGCCAAACATACGCCGACGGCCGCCGAATGGAGACCGTCAGTGCTGCGCTGCGCGAAAGCGCCTGGCTGCCTCTGCTTCATCAGCAAAATGAACTGATCGATCTGCCCTGCGTCGCACTGGCTTATTATCAAATGCCCTTCGGCACGGGTCTGTTGCTGGGCAGCTCTACTCCGGACGAAGAAGGCCTCTACCTTTCGCACCGGCTCATCGCCGATGAAGCGGAGGATATGGATACGCTGCGCGCCGCCCGACCCCTGCCTTCCTCGCTGTTTCGCCCCATCCCCATAACCGACGATCAATCTGCCGCCCTGCCCACGCTCTCCCCGGAAGCGCTGTTTGACGCCTCCCTGACCAGCGAGGGCTTCAAGCTGATCGATTCCATCTTTGACGAAACGCTGCTGGCCCGCTTTATCAAGGCGCTTTTTTGCGCCGCCCGGGACAAGCGCTGCGCCGTTCATGCCGTCATTAATCAGCCGCCGGCCCTTGTCTCGGAGCATGGCCGCCTGATTATGGAAATGCTTATGCGCTGCCTGCCTGTTCGCGAGGCGCTGCGCCTGAGCTGGCACACGCTGATCACCGACAGCGCTCTGGCCATGCCCTATTCGGTCATTTTCTCGCCGCCGCGCTTTGACAGCGAGCGCATTCGCTTCGACTTGAGCCGCGGCTCGGTCGTCTGGCCCAACGAGCCGCCAACCGATGAAAAATGCCAGACGCTGGCACGGGCGCTGCTGGCCCATGACCTCAACTGGGTGGATCGCACCGACGAGGCCAACGTGCCCTCTCTGCGCTCCTCGCCCGCACTGCACATGGAGACGCCGCCCTTCGAGCGCGGCATGTCGCTGACGCAGTATTTCTCCGATTGGGCCGACGCGCTGGATATTCGCCGGGGCATTCTCAATGCCGACGCCTTTTTGACGCTGGCGCATGCACAATGGCCCCAGCTGATTAACAGCGTCATCAATGCGGCCGACCTCATGCCGGCCCGCACGTTCGTCGAACAGCTGACCGAGTGCCTGAACACGCTGGTTCATGGACGAGGCGCCGAACTGGGCATGACGAGCGAACATCTCAAGGATCTCGCCGCCATACTGCTGGACAGCCTGGATTGGGACGAGATCGACCTGAGTGACCCGAGCACAGCCCGCCTGATGAAATCTGCCACCGACTACGCCGCGCTGCTCGACGAGGATCACTTCAGCCGCAGTCGGCTGGCCGCCTGCACCATCATCCATGCCCTGACCACCGCGCCGGCCAGTCACCTGGTCGAAATCATCGACAGTCTGCGCCTCCTGAGCGAATCGGATCCGGCGCTCTTTACCCAGCTTCAGGCCTGTGTGCGGCGCTATGTAACCGGGCGCTGTCGCTTGGTCGAGGAGGGCAAGGATGAATTTTCGCTGGCCGACGAGCCCTTTGTCGCCTCTGCCATTGCGGGCTATGTGCGCTTTTCGCGCGGCATTCCCGATCTGCGCGCGCTGGAAAAACTGCGTGCCAGCGTGGGCCGCATCGCCGGGGGACGCGAGGTTCGGCGCTTCAATGCCCGGCTTGACCGAATGCGCAAGCGAATGAGCGCCTTCCGTTCCGCCGACCACGCCCACAAGCGCGATCTGAAAATCATGCTGTTTATTTCGTTTTTGCTGGCGCTGGTCATTATCGGCGTTGTCGCGGCCTATTTTCTTTTTCTGAAGTAAAAAAATCGTCCAAACGACTGGCATTTTTGCGCAATATGCGCTACAATAGGGGTATACGACGCATTACGCGCCGACGCACCATAAAGCCACCAAAGTACAGGAGGATGAATTTCATGATCGATATGCAGAAATGGCAGGATATGGCCAAGGCCAATATCCACAACCGCCCCGCGACGCAGGGT
>CAYOTH010000074.1:0-7475 GCA_964406835.1 uncultured Oscillospiraceae bacterium | reverse complement strand
GGCATACCTTCGGCATTGCGGAGGCCGTCGTGCTGCTGATCTCCTTGTGGCTGCTCAAGCGCTCCGAGCGCAACGGCATCGTATTTCAATGAAAGGAGAATGAACCTATGGACCTTCTGAAGGGACGGATTCGGCCGCTCTACTTCAAGTACCCGTCGGCGGCCTTCGGCAGTGCGCTGATCTCGTCCATCTACGGCATCGTGGACATGGCGATGGTGGGTCAGTATCAGGGCCCACAGGGCACGGCTGCGATGGCGGTGATCAGCCCGATCTGGAACATCATCTACAGCCTGGGCCTGCTGATGGGCATCGGCGGCAGCGTTCTTTTGAGCACGCTGCGTTATGCCCTCGGCACGACCGCTGTATTCGGCCTGATCTGGACGGCGCTGTGCGACTTCGTCCCCAATCTGTTCATTCACATCTTCATGCAGCCCACGGCAGAAATCCTCGCTATCGCGCCCTTCATCGTCCGTAGCTACGGGCTTTCGTTCTCGCTACTGCCCCTTAACATTTTCTCGACCTACTATTTTCAGGCGCTGCTCAAGCCCCGCACGTCGTTTATCGTTTCCGTCGGCCGCGGCGCTTTGGTCAGCGGAATGCTGATTTACCTCATGCCTCTGCGCCTGGGAGCCAATGCCATCTGGTTTGCCATGCCGCTCACGGAAGCCGTCACCGCGGTCTTCGTCATCGCCATGATGCCGTGCTATACAAAGGCTTCCTAAAAAGCGGCCAAACCTCACTTGTCCTGCGCGCCGCCCGACTCATACGCCGTCCTTCCCGAAAGCACATCATCGTAAAAGCTCTGCTTCCAGTCGATGTAATCAATGCTTTCCTGAAGGGCGGCCATTTTTTGCACCAGTTCCTCCCGCTTGCGCGCCAAAATGACCTTCCGCTCCGGAATTGACGCAGGCCCCTGCAAACACAGCGCGATGTACGTCTTCATCTCCTGAATGCCCATGCCGCAGTTTTTAAGGCAGGTCAGGCTCTTAATCCAGCGAATATCCCGCTCGTCAAAGACGCGGTGATTGTGCTCGTCGCGCTTGAGCTGAGGCACCAGTCCCTCGTTGCAGTAAAACTTCAGCGTTTCATAGCTCATGCCGGTTTCGCGGCAGGCCTCCTTCATGGTCAACATCAAATTTTTCCCTCCCAACGAAAATTTCCTCTTGACCGGTTGTAACTACCGGGTGGTACACTGATATTGTAGCACAAACCATTCTGCCGCAGCAAGCGGCAAAAAGGAGGCCTTTATGGAGTATACTGTTCTTAATAACGGCGTCCAAATGCCCCGTCTTGGCTTTGGCGTCTTCATGATTCCCGAAAACGATGCCGAGCGCTGCGTGCGGGAAGCCATCGACGTGGGCTATCGCCTGATCGATACCGCGCAGGCCTATGGCAACGAAGCAGGCGTAGGCGAAGCAGTGCGCCGCTGCGGCGTGGCGCGTGAGGAACTGTTCATCACCGACAAAATCTGGATCAGCCACAGCGGCTACGAAAAGGCCAAGGCCTCTATTGAGGATTCGCTGCGCCGCCTGCAAAGCGATTACATCGACCTGATGCTCATCCACCAGCCCTTCGGCGACTATTACGGAACCTACCGCGCGCTGGAGGAAGCCTATGCCGCCGGAAAGCTGCGCGCCATTGGCGTAAGCAACTTCTATCCGGATCGCTTTATCGACCTGGCCAGCTTCGTCTGCGTGCGCCCCATGGTCAACCAGATCGAAACCCACGTCTTCCACCAGCAGAAGACCGCGCACGATTATCTGCTCAAATACGGCGCGCAGCACATGGCCTGGGGCCCCTTTGCCGAGGGAAAGAACGGCCTGTTCACCAACTAAACGCTGTGCGCGCTCGGCGAAAAATACAAAAAATCCGCCGCGCAGATCGCCCTGCGCTTCCTGATCCAGTCCGACGTGGTGGCCATTCCCAAGTCCGTGCGCCGGGAGCGTATGCAGGAAAACTTTGACATCTTCGATTTTAAGCTGGACGAGGCCGATATACGCGCCCTCGCCGCACTCGATACCGGAAAAACGCTCTTCTTTGCCCACGACGACCCGGCCATGGCCGAGCGCTTCGCCGCCATAGGCCGCTGAAAAAGACAATCGCTTTCCATAAAGGAGGACAATATCATGCGCAAGAATTTTGGTTCCAAGCCCCTGCTCTATCCCCAGCCGGTCTTCATCATCGCCACCTACAATGAAGACGGCACGCCCAACGCCATGAACGCTGCCTGGGGCGGCCTCAGCGAAAGCAACGAGGTCACGCTGTGCATCAGCGCCGAGCACAAGACCACGCAGAACGCCCTGGCCCGCAAGGCCTTCACCATCAGCATGGCCACGGCCGACACGGTGACGGCCTGCGATTATGTCGGGCTGGTTTCCGGCAAAAGTGTCCCCAACAAGCTCGAAAAAGCCGGTTTTCACACAGTCCAAAGCGACTTTGTCGATGCGCCGCTCATCACCGAGCTGCCCATGGCGATAGAATGCCGCCTCACCAGCTATGACCCGGAAACCTGCCGCCTGGTGGGCGAGGTCGTCAATGTCTGTGCTGAGGAATCCATCCTCACCGACGGCAAAATCGACCCGGCCAAGCTGAAGCCCATCACCTTTGATGCCATGAATCGCGTCTATCTCGTGCTGGGTGAAAAGGTCGGCAACGCCTTCAGCGACGGCGCTGCACTGAAATAACGCGTTCACCCACAAAAAAAACGACGGTCTCCTCTCGACCGTCGTTTTTTCTATGCGCCCTATTCAGGCGGCTAATTGCCCCGGCTGACATTCCTTTTGATAGGCGCAATGTCTACGTAAGGATAAGCAGCACAGGCCCGTCAGGAAGCCGCTCCCGTCAGCGTATGGCCTATAGAGGAATCTCGCGGCCAAAACACGCCCAGTTAAAGGCCTGCGTCTGCCGTCCAAGCGCGTTATCTGCGCCGGGCATAGCGCGATAAGTCAGGCAATGCGCACTAAAAACTGCTGAATGCGGCGCGTGCAGTCTATTCGGCGTGAGGCCTAATCCCAGCGATCAGAGAGCGGAAAATAAACGCCGTCGCGCGCCGAAGGCCCCAAATCCCAGCTTCCATCCTGCTGCCGGTGCGCTTCCAGCCACGCCCACACAAAGTCAAACGCCTTGCCCCCGGCCTCATAGCCGGAAAGAAGCTCGACCGCCGCCAGATAGCGGCTGACTGTCCGTCCGGCGAACGCCCCGGGCGGCGCATCCAGCCGATGCTCGTACACATAATAAACGCCGCCCTCATGGCTCAGCACATAATCGATCATGCGCCGCTGCGTTTCCGGCGTCAAAAGGCCGCGCACCAAAGACAGCGGATAGAAACTCACAAAATCGGCCAGCCGCCCGCCCCGGGGCACCCGTCCGAAAGCCGCCTCATAGGCCGCGCAGTAATCTGCCTCCTCATAGCCGCCGCTTTGAAAGGCCATCTCGATGATTTGCGCCCAGCACCGGGCAACGGGCATTGGCCGCCTCACTGCACTGCGTAAAGCGGCGAATCCACGTCGCGACGATCAAATCCGTAAAAACTTCAAAATCGCTGCTCTTTTCCCGGCCCTCGGGCAGCTGACCGGTTTGCAAAAGTCTTTCCATATGGCTCATGGCGCGCTGAATACAGCCGTCCTTCTCGGTAAAGCCCAGCCGCTCAAGCCGCCCCAGCGCCGTCTCGGTGGTCAACGCATCGCCGTTTTGCGCGCGCAGCGTATGAAAGCAGCCCAGCCGCCATCCTCCTTTTGAAGCGCACAAAGCCTCACGGCGTGCCGCCCGCCTCGATAATCAGCCACGCGCCTCAGGACTCCCGGCTCTTAAAGACCAACAGCCGGCTCAGCACATAGTTCAGCACAATCACAAGCACATTGCTGGCCACCTTCAGGCCCAGGCTCCACAGATAGAGCGATTCGGCCGCCACCAGCCGAACGCCGAGGTAATCGACGCCGAACATCATAATCGCCTGATCCATAACGCCCGTTCCCAACCGACAGGCGACAAACGCGCCCGCCTCGCGCAGCACCGCGCGCCAGCCCGTACAAACGCTTTCAAACACCCATTTTCTGTTCGTGTAATAGGCAAAGGCCACGGAAAGGACCCAGGCCAGCACATTGGCCCAGGCCGTCGCCATCCCCAGCGCCGTCGCCACGCCGTAAACAACGATGTTCACGACCGTGGTCAGTCCGCCGAAAAACAGATAGGAAATCAGCTTCCAGTGCTTTTTAATCCATTCCTTCATAAGCTTCGTCCTTCCTCCCAAACGCCGTTCAGATTCCGCGCGCCTCAAGCCAGGCATCAATCGAGTACACCGCCTGATTCAGCGCCGCCATGCCCACGCCCGACTCACGCATGTATTCGGCCAGCAAAAAGGCATGATTGGTGCCTTCGATTAAATCAAGGCGCGTCGCCTGACCGCGGGCCGCAAGCAAATCATGATATTTGAGCGAATGGAAGGGAAACACCACGCTGTCGCAGGCGCCATGCAGCAGCAGCGCCGGACACGTCTTCTCGCTAAGATGCTCTACCGGAGAAAGAGCGGCCTTGCACTCGACCAGACTCAAGCCGCGAAGCAGTTCGTCTTCCTCGTTTGTCCAGACATAAGCGCCCCAGCGCGGATCGGACAGATCAGTAATGGGATTGACCAGTATCGCCGTTTTGAAAAAATCGGTATCAAACAGCGGCAGCGTGGTCATAGCCGCCGCCAGATAGCCGCCTGCCGATTCGCCCAGCACCGCCGTGCGCTCAGAATCAATACCCAGCTCATCAGAGCGCACCTTGAGATAGGCCACGGCATCCGCGCAGTCACGGCACAGCTGAGAAAGCGCATAGCCCGCCTCCCGGTTCTTGCCCTGCATCAGCCGATAGTCAACGGCAGCGCACAGATAACCCCTTTGAGCATAGCGCCGCGCCAGAAAGCCCAGATAATCGCCCGACCACGCCGACTGATCGTCAAAAATTTTGCGCGTCTGCCAGCCGCCGCCATGCACAAACACCATCAGCGGATAGCGCTGCGCCGGATTGTACTCGGGCGGATAATACAGCCCCAAAAGCAAATCCTGTCCATCGACCGTTTTATAAACGCGGCTTTCATCGGCGCTATGATGCGCCATCTCCTGCTCAAACAAATCCGGCTCGCCTGCCAGCTTTACATACGTTACCACGGCATGTCCTCCCTCCAAAGGCGCGCCCGTTTAAAAAGGCGAACGCTGCGCCGCAGCGTCCGCCTTCCTTTGTGCGGCCTTTATTTCAATTATTTGTCGTCCTCAACCCAATCAAAGACGCGAACATGATCGACCATGAAGGTATCGCCCACAGCGGCGCGCGCCTCATCGGTGGCCGTCAGCGTCTTGCTGCGATAGCCCATAACCTCGGTCGAAATCAGGATAAACTCCGGAATGTGCGAAACAGGCTCCGAAATGTGGCCGTCCTCTTCGCCGTCGATGTAATAGGTATAACCCTCGGGCGTCCAGAGCACGCCGAAGGTATGCCACTGATCCAGTGCAAGATCAGACGGCGAACGACCGGCCGACTGCTGGATGTGATCCGGGCCATAGCCGCCCGAATGGTTGCAGTGCTCGATGACATGGCCCGGGTAGAAGCTCTCCATGATATCCACTTCAATGCCCGCAACCGCCGGATCCGGGCAGCAGCCGATCACCGGAGACTGAAGCCAGAACGCGCTCCACCAGCCCGGCTTCTGCTGAAGACGGCAGCGGCACTCGTAATAGCCATAGCGATGCAAAAATTTGTGCTCCTTGAACTTGCCGATCGGCCAGTGCAGACCGCCGTCCCAGCAGTCGTTGCCGTCTGCCTTGGGCGGCTCGTCCATATAGTTATAGCCGGTCTGAAGCTGACTCGAGCAGATTTCACCATCCTTTTCATAAATCGAGAAAACGGCATGAGATTCGCCATCCAGACGAACGCCCTGATCATCCCAAGTGCGATACCGCTTTCCCATCATGCTCAGACGATAATCCCACTTGCTCGTATCCAGCTGCGTTCCGTCAAATTCATCCGACCAGACCAGCTTCCATTTTCTGCCCTCGGGCAGCAGGCTGGAAGCGTGGCCCTCCACATGATACGTCTGCATAATAAAAACCTCCTAACACACACACCGTGCTTTGTGCTCGCTTTCATTATAGCAGACGAACGCGCCTTTGTCACGTCCTTTTGAAAATTTGTGTGTTCACCTCCGTCCTGCCTTTGCTTAGGCAAAACTACTCATTTTTTCAAAGAAGAGATACATAAGAGCTAATATTATACCAATTTCGGCCGTTTTGTATTGACGCGCGCCCGAAATGCGTGTATATTGTAAGCCGACGCCATGAAAAGGAGATTTTTTATGAGCTGTGCTTCTTCGGCTGAATCCCCCCGCCCCAACCGCGCTTTGGAAGCGCTGAAAGCTGATATTCTCTCCGGGCAGTTTGGCGCGCCGGGCGAGCGCTTTCTCACCACGCGCGAATTGGCCGAAATTCGCCGCGTCTCCCCGGTCACGGCGCAGCGGCTGCTGGTTGCACTGCGCCATGAGCGTTTTATTGCGCTGCACGGAAAGCGTCATTACCTCAGCCACGGCCGCATTCCGCGTGATTCTGCCCTGGGACAACTGACAAAAAATTCCAAACGGCTGCTGGGGCTGCATGTCACCACCATCGATACGCCCTTTTTCTCCGCGCTGACCCGCGCCGCCCAAAACAGCGCCGCTGCGCAGGGCTATGGCCTTTTAACGGCCGAAAGCGGCTATAACCCCGAACGCGAACGCGATATTCTCAACACCTTCGAAGACATCGGCGTGGCGGGCGTGCTTTCCTGCCCGGGGCTTGACGCAGAAACCGGCGCGCTATACAACCGCTATCGTCTATCGCACGTTTTTCTGGGGCGCAAGCCGAGTGGAGCCTGTGGCGAGGCCGTGCTGGCCGACAACGCCTGCGGCGCTGCCCGTGTGGCCGCCCACTTCATCCGGGAGGGCTACCGCAGCTTCGGCTATATCGGTCTGGCGCTAAATAAAGAACAGGATACGCGCCTGAAGGCCTTTTCAGAGGCGCTGGTCGAAGCCGGCTTTGAGCTTCCTGAAGGACAGATTCTGCGCGTTGACGCCCGCATCGTGGAATCGCCCGACGCCCTGTGGGACGAGTATCTTCGTCGTCTGCCCCGGCCTGCCGCCGTTTTCTGCTTTCATGATCTTTTGGCCGTGCGGCTTTTGCAGGCCTGCCGCCGCGCCACTCTGAACGTGCCGCGCACGCTGGCCGTCGCCGGGTTTGACAATCTGCCCGTCACCGCGCTGACCGACCCGCCGCTGACCACCGTCTCCTATGACGTGGAGGCCATGGCCGAAGCCGCCGTGCGCCTGCTGATTGCCCAAATCGAAACCGACACGTCATGCGAGGCCGTTTATCCGCTGGAACCGGTTCTTATCATTCGCCAAAGCTCCGCGGCTGCGCCGGCTGTTCATTTCCGTGAAACGCCCGGCCACGACCTTTTCTACAGCC
>CAYOTH010000073.1:0-7537 GCA_964406835.1 uncultured Oscillospiraceae bacterium | reverse complement strand
GGCGTACCCTCGTCGTCAATGTTGATCGAGCCCCACTCATTGGCCATGGTGCCGTCGTCAATGGCGGTCACGATGGGCGAGGCAATCTGCTGGCCCAGCTTTCCGCAGAACTCACTGTTGCCCAGTGCCACCTGCGTCGCCTCCAGCGAATGGCCGCACGCCTCATGGAAGATTACACCGCCGAAGCCGTTGTCAATGATAACGGGCATCTTTCCGGCGGGGCATTTGTCGGCGTGCAGCATGGTCACAGCCGTGCGCGCCGCGCTGCGCGCCGTCTCGGCCACATTCACGCGATCGCGGAACAGCTCATAGCCCATCATCGCGCCCGGGCTCTCGGAGCCGGTCTGGTTTTCCACACCGTTGCTGGCAATGGCATTGATGGCCATGCGGGTGTAGACGCGCTTATCGGAAACAAACAGGCCCTCGCTGTTGGCGATGGTCACGTCGGTATCCCAGCTGTAGAGCAGCACGCGCACCTGCTTGATAACACTGTCATAATCCTTGGCCGCCTGATACGCCTCATGCACAAGACGGGCGCGCTCCGCGCCGGTAACATCCATGGGCATCCGCTTGATGGCGTGAATATTACGCACGATGGAGCCGGTCAGGCAGATATCGCGCGGCGTCTCCCCACTGCCCATGGCCGAAGCCGCCTCGCGCGCCGCCTTGACCAGACCCGCCTCAGAGGTATCGTTGGTATGAACGTAAACGCTTTCCAGTCCGTGATAAATACGGATGCCCGCACCATGCTTGCGCCCGGTCACGGCATTGTCAATCGTACCATCGGTCAGCATCATATTGGCATTTCGAGTATCCTCCAGAAACAGCTCGGCAAAATCGCCGCCTGTACGCACTGCTTCAGCCAGAACATGTTCGGCCGCCGCTTTTGAAATCATCTTGAACTTCCTCCCGTCTTATAAATCCGGAGTGCTGACTCCATGTTTCCTATTATACCATACTTTACCGGATAACTCAACGCCCTTGTCTCAAAAATACATTTTGCCGTTTTATTCGTCCCTGAAGCGGATTTAAGCGCGCTTCTGCACGGCATTTTGCCCTTCCTGCGCGCTTTCCGCCAAATTCTTTCAAAAACTTTTCTTTTAAACACCGTTTTATCATTGACATTCGCGCCAAAATCATATATTCTTTAGAGTCGGGAGAGTTAGTGTCATAAAACTTTTTTGTGAGGAGCGATTCCATGCCTCAAAATTACACCGGTATTCCCTCTCTTAAAGACGGCCAAAGCGGCGTCATCATGATTGTCGGCGTCGAAGGACGAATCCGCCGCCGCCTGATCGAAATGGGCCTGACGCCCGGCACGCGCGTCACCGTAACCAAGCGCGCCCCGCTGGGCGATCCGATTGAAATTCGCCTGCGCGGCTATGAGCTGACGCTGCGCGCTGACGATGCCGACAAGATTCTCATCGCGCCCTGCGAACGCTAAAGACCGCCGACTGCCGTTCTCCGCTCATTTGAAAGGATGATTCCCTGATGAATATCACTATGGCTCTGGCCGGCAACCCCAACAGCGGCAAAACCACGCTGTACAACGCGCTGACCGGCTCCAACCAATACGTCGGCAACTGGCCGGGCGTCACCGTCGAGCGCAAGGAGGCGCGCTTCCGCCTGCGGGACGACGAAGCCCTTCTGGTCGATCTGCCCGGCGTGTATTCCCTCTCGCCCTACAGCATTGAAGAGGACATTACCCGCCATTTTATCGCGCAGCACCGCCCCGACATCGTGCTCAACATTGTCGATGCAACCAACATCGAGCGCAATCTTTATTTCACGCTTCAGCTGATGGAGCTGGAGCGCCCGATGGTCATTGCACTCAACCAGATGGACGAGGTGCGCCGGCGCGGCGGCTTTATCGATACCGAGCGCCTGAGCGCGCTGTTGGGCGTACCGGTTGTCCCCATATCGGCCAAGAAGCACGAGGGCTTTGACGAATTGTTCGAGGCGCTTCATGCTCAGGCTCACGATCAGCGCATCCCCAAGCCCGAGCGCCTCTATGACGAGACCACGCGGGAGGCTATACTCAAAATCACGCAGACGCTGGGCGGCGAAAACGCCCATTCCGTCTTTGACGAGGCCGAACACGCCCCGCACCGCGACGCCCGCCACCGCGATGACGACCACGAGGCCAGCGCGCAGCACCGCCACATCGGCAGCTACACCGACGAAGGCGACATCGACAATGCGCCGCCCACCGCCTGGGTGGCTGTCAAGATGCTTGAGCGCGACCGGGATATCTTCGAAAACGCGCTGCTTTCTGCTGATCAGCGCACCCGCCTTGAGGAAATCATCGACGCATACGAGAAAAACGGCCAGAAAACCTACCCGGAAATCGACAGCCTGACGCTGATGGTCTCCGCCCGCTACGGCGCAGTGGAGAAGCTGCTTGCCGATTCCCATTCGCGCTTTAAATCCGAGGATTATGGCCGCACCTCCGCCGCCATTGACAAAATCGTCACCCACAAATTTCTGGCCTTCCCGCTCTTTATCGCGGTGCTGGCGATCATGTTCGGCGTGACGTTTGGCCCAATCGGCTCCTTTTTGACCGACCTGATGGACAGCCTAGTCAACGACGTCATCGGCTCGGGCGCTCAGTCGCTGATGAACTGGCTTGACGCGCCGCAGTGGCTGCGCTCGCTGGTGCTGGACGGCGTGATTGCCGGCGTGGGCGGCGTGCTGGTCTTCCTACCGCAGATTCTGCTCATCTTCCTTTTCCTCTCGATTCTTGAGGACAGCGGATACATGGCCCGCGCCGCCTTCATCACCGATAAACCGCTGCGTCGTCTGGGCCTGTCGGGACGCAGCTTTATCCCCATGCTGATGGGCTTTGGCTGCACCACCACCGCCGTCATTGCCTCGCGTGGCGTCGAAAACGAGCGCGACAAGCGCATGACCATTCTCCTGACGCCCTTTATGAGCTGCGGCGCGCGCCTGCCGGTCTACGGGCTCTTTGCCGCCGCCTTCTTCGAAAAGAATCGGGGCCTGGTCGTGCTTTCACTCTATCTCTTGGGCATCCTGATGATGATTATCTGCGGCGTGATTCTGCGCAAGACCACCTTCCGCACGGGAGACACGCCCTTTTTGATGGAGCTGCCGCAATACCGCGTACCCGCGCCCCTGAGCGTGCTTCGCCGCCTGTGGGATCGCGCCAAGGATTTCCTGACCCGCGCCGGAACACTGATCTTTGCCATGAGCGTGCTGATCTGGTTTTTGCAGAGCTTTAATTTGTCGCTGCACTGGGTCACTGACAGCCAGGACAGCCTGTTCGGACACCTGGGCATGCTGATTGCGCCCCTGTTCAAGCCGCTGGGCTTTGGGGAATGGCGCAAGAGCGTCGCGCTGCTCTCCGGCCTGATTGCCAAGGAAGCCGTCGTTTCGACGCTTCAGGTGCTTTACGCGGCCGCCGATACAGGCGCGCTGGCTCAGGCGCTTTCAGCCGCCTTTACGCCGCTGAGCGCCTATGCATTCCTGGTGTTTATTCTGCTCTATACCCCCTGCGTCGCCGCCTTGGCCGCCATGCGCCGGGAGCTGAACAGCCGCAAATATTTCCTGCTTGGGCTGTTTATGCAGCTGGGCGTCGCATGGATCGTAACATTCATCGTGTATAATATCGGGAGGCTGTTCGGACTGTGAAGCTGGCCATAACCATTCTCATCGCGGCGCTGATTATTCTGGCCGCCCTGGCCGTCATCGTGCGTCGCGTCGCGCGCTTTATCCGCACGCGCGGGCAGTCCGGCTGCGAAAACTGTACCTGGAGCGGCTGTTCGCGCTGCCACCGCCATTAAGGAGGATGCCTTGTCGCTGACGGAAAAACTGGGGCCCTGGCAGCATGTGACGCTGCGCGACCGGCTGGGCAATCATCGCACGGCCCGAACACTGTGCGCGCTGGTCGAGCCTCAGTGCCTGATTCTGTGCGCGCCTCAGTCGCTCGCCCGCTTTTCATGCCGCGTTACGCTGGACTGCGGCGCCGTGCGCCTGAGCGGCTTCATCCGGCCGCTGCCTCCGGCGGAATGGGACGAAGCCCGAAAGCGCTTCGAACAGGCTTTCCCTCAGGCCGTCCGGGATCTGGACCGCCTGCCGGATCGAACGCTGCTTCTGTTTTGTCCGGATACGCCCCAAAGCCTCTGATTGAATGACTTAAACCCCGCCTGCCGTGCTGTTTTGCCCGGCAGACGGGGCTTTGTCGTTTATGACGAGACTTTCAGCGACAGCAGCCGCTCAATCAGCGTTTGACCCGGCTGCTCCGCCGAGGAAGGAAGCACCTCAACAATCTGCCCGGCCTCCTCAAAATATTTCTGGCGTGCAATCACATAATAGATATCGCCCGCCGCGCCCTTCTCGTCAAGAGCCGAAAGGTATTCTCCCTTTTCCCCATCCAGCCGGGCGATCTCCGTTTCCGTCCCGGAAACCGACCGCCGCATAACCCGCCAGACCGACACGGAATCCGGCGCGACAAACGACACCGCCGCACACCCCGCTTCATCCCACGATGTATACACTGTCTCGACGGCGCGCGGATAATCCCACAGCGTCGAGGTTGTCAGCGGCCGCGCGCCTTCCGGCAGGCTTTCGCGCACAATATAGGCCTTGGGCGTCGTTTCGGACGCCAGCATGGGCAAAGCGACATCTGCTTCCAGCGAACGCGCATCCAGCAACACGCTTTTCAAGCCCTCCGGCTGAACAAAGGGCCTCTCAAAGGCCGATTGATTGGCCTTGACGAAGGCCGCCGCCCAGCGCGCCGGATAGCTGCCGCCGGTCGTGCCGCGCTCCAGCTGATGCGCCTGCGAATCGTCATAGCCCATCCAGACGGTCAGCGCCGTTTGAGGCGTATAAGCCGCCGTCCAGATATCGCGGTTCCCGCCGCCGCTTTCCCCGGCCGTGCCGGTCTTGGCCGCAATCGTCAGCCCGGTTTCGCCCAGCGCCCGAGCCGTCCCCCTGCGCGCCGCATCGCACAGCACATCACTGAGCATATAGGCGCTCTGCGCGCTCAGAACGCGCTTTTCCTCCGCCTCAAAGCGATAAACAACCCGCCCGGCTGAATCCTCAATGCGCCGTATGGTATGCGCTTCAACCGCCCGGCCGCCGTTACCCAGCGCGCAATAGGCCGCGCACAGCTGCACCGGCGAAACGCCTTCAGTAAGCGCGCCCAATCCCAGTGCATAGCTGACATCCTGCGCACTCAGCGTCATGCCTAGTCTGTCCGCATACATCCTTGCCGCCTCGATTCCCACGCGATCAAGCAAATTAACCGTGGCCTGATTCATCGACTTGACCAGCGCCGCACGCAGCGTCACCGAGCCATGACTGACCCCCGACGCATTCGAGGGCGAATAGCCGTCGTAATCGCGCTGAGTATCGTCCAGCATCGTTACCGGCGTACAGCCCAACAAATCGACCGCCGCCGCATAAACCGAGACCGGCTTGAAGGCCGAGCCGGGCTGTCGCTTCATCTGCGTTGCCCGGTTAAAGCCACGCTGTACCCGATAATCTCGTCCGCCACACAAAGCCAGCACTTCGCCCGTCTCACAGTCCATGGCCGTCATGGCAGCCTGAGGGCGTGTTCCGTCCTGCGCGTCCGGCGGGAAAAGCGTTTCATCGGCAAAGAGCACGTCAGCCGAAGCCTGCATGGGCAAATCCAGCGCCGTATAAATGCGATAACCACCATTCATCAGCTCATCCGCCGACAGTGAAAGACAGACGCAGGCCTCCTGCGTCACCGCATCAACATACCATCCGCTCAAATCCGACGCCTCTTTCATGTGCAGCGAAAGCTCGGCCTGCTGCGCGCTTTTTTGAGTTTCTTCGTCGATATAGCCGCACTTTTGCATCTGCTCCAGCACCAGATTGCGCCTTTGCAGCGCCTTCTCCGGGTGGACATGCGGCGCATAACCCGAGGGCGATTTGACTAGCGCGGCCAGCAGCGCCGCTTCCGGAAGCGTCAATTCCTGCGCCGAATGAGAAAAATAGGTCTGTGCGGCCGCTTCCAGCCCATAGGCTCCCGCGCCGAAATAGGCCGTGTTCAAATAGGCACACAGAATCTCCTCTTTGCTCATGACCCGTTCCAACTGACAGGCCAGCCAGGCTTCCTGGGCCTTGCGCCGAAGGGTTTTACGGGCATCCAGGTGCGTCAGCTTAATCAGCTGCTGCGTGATGGTGCTGCCGCCCTCGCGTGCCGATCGGCTTTTGATATTGCCCAGCAGCGCGCCGCCAATTCGATACAAATCAACGCCCCGATGCTCGTAAAAGCGCCTGTCCTCAATGGCCACGATGGCCTGCGCCGCCACGCGCGGAATCTCCTCCGGGCTGAGCAGCGTGCGGTTTTCGCCCATTTCGCGAACGGGGTTCTCGTCCCGGTCATACACCCGCGCAGCCTGAGAAGGCGCGTTGATTTTGTCCAGGTCAAGCCGCTGCCACGACCAGGGACGAAGCGTTCCCAAGAGCGTCGCCATCAAAGCGCCGACCATCACCAACGCCATAAGTCCCAGCTTTTTCTTCATCGTCTCACATCCCTCTTGGAAGACAGTATGCCCGATCAATCGTCTGCTCACAACTGCCAGAAGTTGTTCGTGGACAACGCGGCAAAATGTTATTATAATAAACACATCCAATCACAGGAGGGATTCTTGTGCGCAGACAAACGCTTTTTCAACTCATTCCGGCGCTGATACTGGGCGTGCTGGCCCTGACGCTGGGGCTGATACGTCAAATGAACGCGGCCCGCGCCGTGCTGATCGTGGGACTGGGCTACGTCATCGCCTGCATCTCAGTTCGCCGCCGGGAAACGGCCCGGGATGGCGCACGCTCTTGGCGTGGGCGAAACGCCTCAAGCGCGCCGTCTTCTCTGACCTTTGACGATGTGGCCGGCAACGAAGCCGCCATGAAGCCGCTGCGCGAGCTGGCCGACTACCTGGCGCATCCGGAAAAGTACACGGCGCTGGGCGCCCGTCTGCCGCGCGGCGTGCTGCTCTATGGCCCGCCCGGCACAGGAAAAACACTCATGGCGCGGGCGCTGGCCGGTGAAGCGCGCGTACCCTTCTTCTCGCTCTGCGGCTCCGATTTTGTCGAAATGTACGTCGGCGTGGGAGCTTCCCGCGTGCGCGAGCTGTTTCGCAAAGCTGCCAAGGCCGGGCGCTGCGTAATCTTCATCGACGAAATTGACGCGCTGGGTAAGCAACGAGACGAGAGCGCGGGCAGCGACGAGCGTGATCGCATCCTGAACGCCCTTTTAAGCGAGATGTCCGGCTTTGCCCCCAACAGCGGCGTGATCGTGCTGGCCGCCACCAACCGGGCCGATACGCTTGACCCGGCGCTCACCCGTCCCGGCCGGTTTGACGCGCGCATTGAAGTAGGACTGCCCAATCGCGCCCAGCGGCTGGATATTCTTCGGCTACACTGCCGCGCCAAGCCGCTGGCCGAGGCCACCGTTCGCTTCAGCGGCGCTTCGCTGGAAAGCATGGTCAATACCGCCGCCATACGCGCGGCGCGACGCGGAAGCACAGTCATTACGCAGGAGGATCTGCAC
>CAYOTH010000072.1:0-7624 GCA_964406835.1 uncultured Oscillospiraceae bacterium | reverse complement strand
GTAATAGGCCATCAGCACGCCGCCGGGCGCAAGCATCGCCAGATTGAGCAGAAACTGTCCATACATATCGCCTGCGTTCAGCAACCCATAGCGCCCGGCCGCATACCATGCTCTGCCCGGTGTCAGCGCCCACCCTGTCATGCCTCCGGCCGAGATGAAAAACCACACAAACAGACAGCCCAATAGATACGCAATTGAAAAGGCATCGACAAGCCCGTTGCGCCCGCATCCCCGCCGTTTTAAAAGGGCCGCCGCCATCCCCGCCGCTATGATGATAATCGGCGTAGCCAGGGCAGCTTCCCGGATATACGAAGACAAAAAGCCCATAACAAGCCTCCCGAGGGGCCGGAATCCCCAGCCCCTCATTCGACATGTTTACAGATCAAACAAAAAAAAGAATGCTTCACTCTAACAGCATACGCCGCGCTTCGCCGACGCATCTCTGTTTAAAAGCCTCTTCCCTCCCCTGTCCGCATACATTGACTTTGCGCGCTGCGCCGTACCGTCTATCCGTGCATCTATATATTAAGACATTCATGACATCCATTTTGTTACAGTCACTGCCGTTTTTTAGAATCGGCCAAAAAATAAATCACAGCTGCCCGCTTAAGAGGACATCGAGAATATTATCATTCGTGATTCCAATTGAACCGGAGGATTTATATCGCCTGTTCAGCAGCATAAAAAGAGAACGCCGCGTCTTTCGCAGCGTTCCCCTAAAACTCATCGTGAAATTCAGATTTCCGGAATGTCGATGGCCAGCTCATGTCCGGCTTTGGCCGAACGGCAGATGCCGTCGATGATCGCCTGATTGTAGATAATCTGGCTGGAAGGCACCGGCGAGGGCGTTCCGTCCTTCACGGCGTCCAGGAAGGAGCGCACCTTGCGGTCAAAGTTGCTCATATCCTCCTTGCGCGGCACAATGGGCAGCACGGTTTCCGTGCGGGAACCGGCCACATCATGATACAGCGTCATAGGGCCGCCGACAGTTCCGTTCCAGCAGTTGGTCGAGGGAATGCGAAGCGCGCCCTCCGTGCCAAAGATGATGGTATCACCGGGCGTATCGGGGTGCATCGCCCAGGAAATGCGGAAATCCAGTATGATATCGCCCTCCAGACGGACAAAGGCCGCTGCAAAATCATCCACACTGAAATGAGCCACTCGATCAGCCGGCGTATATTTGGGGTTCTTGCCGAAATAATCGGAAGTATAGCCGGTCACGGTCAGCGGCTTGGGATAGCCAATGGCGTTGAGCACCATGTCCAGCGAATAGCAGCCGATATCGGCCAGCGCGCCAATGCCCGCCGTGTCATCGCGCATAAAGCTATAGTCATTGCCGCAGGGAATACCGCGGCGACGGCCGCCGCCGGTCTGAATGTAATAGACCTTGCCCAGCGCGCCCGATTCGACGACCTTTTTAATCATCTGCATATTCTCATCAAAGCGGGGTTGGAAGCCAATGGAAAGCACCTTGCCGCTCTTCTTTTCGGCGCGGCGCATGGCCACAGCCTCCTCCAGCGTCACGCACATGGGCTTTTCAAGCAGCACATGGACGCCATGCTCCAGCGCGGCGATGGTGCAACAGGCATGCTGGCGGTTGTAGGTGCATACGCTCACGGCGTCCAGCTCTTCCTTATCCAGCATTTCCTGATAATCCGCATAAATGTGAACGCCCTCAACGCCAAATTCCTCAAAAAAGGCCTCGGCGCGACCCGGCACCAGCTCCGCGGCCGCCACCAGCTCGACATCAGGCATCTTCAGATAGCTGGTCATATGAGAATGGGCAATGCCGCCCGTTCCAATAATACCCACGCGCAGCTTCCTGTCCGTATCAATCTGCTTCTTCTCGACAGTCTGAGTGAACTGGCTCAGGACTGCATCAGCATTAGCCATAGTTTTCTTCCTCCCTTTTTCTCTTCGCCTTACGGCCTTACGCCTATTATAGACCCAATGAGCCAAATTATCTACTGATTTTTTGCATGTGCTTACGCCTTCTGCCGCTTGACACACGCTTCCACACACGCGCTTTCCCGCGCCTGTACCTTTTCAAAATCGTCATCCAGACGGAAGTAGGTATCCACCATGCCCGTCCAGAACTCGCCGGGAGCCGTCTTTCTGAACTCGCGCAGATAAGCGCGCCGCTCCGCCTCCGTTCCCGGATGATCACGCAGTATCAGCCATTCCGCGTTCCAGAGCGTGCGCACATCCCGCTCGGCCTCATAGCGCGCCCGATTTTCCGGCAGCAGCTCTTCCCAACCCGGCAGCTGATCCAGCGTCAGCGCAGTCGGCTCCTCGCAAAGCCCCTGCGCCGCCAGGAACAGATGCGCCATGCACACATGTCCGGCTTCATCCGGATGGACGCGATCATTGCGGGTCATCGTGCGCGCGCTGTTGAGATAGCGCATGGACGCATGAAGATTGACAAACTCCGATCCAGTCTCCTGCGCCAGACGCCGGTTAAACTCGCCCAGATATTCAAGCGCCGCATCGCAGCCGATCTTATCCAGCGCGCGCGGAAATTGCGATTCGTCATAGCCCGTGGGCGCGACAAACGTCAAATGAACACCGCGCTCCAAAAGCAGCGCCGATAACGCGCGCAGTTTACTCTCGTAGCGCTCAATGGCCTGCTGCCGCTCAGGAAGTTGCTTATCGGCCACATCCGTTTCCTCCGCCCCGATCTCATAAAGATGGCGATAAACGTCGTTCATGCCCAGCATAATCACGGCGTGGGTCGGCCTGTAGTTGTCGCCATTGCCCTGATCGTAGTATTCCAGCGCGCTAATCGTCGAGCCGCCGGAAATACCCGCGTTGTACATGCGAATATCCGCTTCGGGAAAATGGCGCAGATAATAATCGTAAACATGCGCTACCCAAATGCCGGCGCAGGTGATGCTGTCGCCAATAAAGACGACACGCGCATGATCGGAAAAACGTGTCATAACACTCATCCTTTCCTTTGAAAAGCGGCTTTTGTACGTCATGCCCTTCCCTGACGGCGGCGTCCCTCTTCCTCGCTGCGCTTGAGCACATTCCAAAGATTCAGCCCGGCGATTTTCTCAACGTCGCTCTGCGTGTAACCGTGCCTGAGCAAAAGCTCAATCAGCGCCGGGAAATCAGATGGATTGCCCAGTCCCTCTGGCCATTCATCAATGCCGTCAAAATCAGAGCCGAAGCCCAGAACATCAATGCCGCCCAACTCGGCAATGCCGTCGATATGGCGCAGCACGTCGTCCAGCGTGGCCGCGCTGTCCTCGCGCAGGAAGCACGAATAGAAATTGATGCCGATAAAGCCCTTCTTTTCGATGATTGCCTTAACCTGCTCGTCGGTCAGATTGCGGCAATGCCCGCACAGCTTTTTGAGGTTGGAGTGGCTGGCAATAGGCGGAAGCGCGGCATGCTCGGCAATGTCCCAAAATCCCGCCTCGTTAAGATGCGATACATCCGCCAGCACGCCCAGATAATCCATCTCGCGCAGCAGTTCCAGCCCGAACGGCTTGAGCCCATCCGTGGAGCCAGATTTAGCCGAATGGCCGATTTCGTTTTCATTGTTCCAGGTCAGCGCGATCATGCGAATGCGCGCCGCTTCATAAAACTCATACAGCCGCCCGATTTTGCCCTCCAGCATTTCGCCGCCCTCAATCGAGAGAATGCCGTGTGGCGTTTTAGGCGGCTCATCCGGCAAATCGTCCAGATAGAGCGGCACGCCCGGCCGATTCCGCGCCGCAATCATCGCCTTCCCCTTTTCATAGGACGCGCCATGGATGCCCCGGCTGCCAGCAAACATGGCAAACGTCTGCAAGCCCACACCACCCTGAGCCAGTCTTTCGGGCGTTATCATACACTCTTCCGGTTTGGTTTCCTGCACGGCGATGCTGTAGAGCGTATCGCAGTGCGCATCGGCAACAAACATGCTTTTCATCCTCCTTATTCCTTCGCAGCGCGGCGCTTTATCTCTTTCCCATCGCTCCAAGCCGCGCCGTATCCCCTCGCAATGAAGAAACATACTTCTGAGCCACACACTCCGAGGCCGGATTCCGCACTCCACGACGAATACTCAAACGATGAATTCCGACCTGTTCAAAGAAAAATTCGATTACCGCAGCGGCTGCCTCACTCACAATGCCCGGGCAACAGCCCAACTCAATCGAAATATTGCCGAGGGGCTGTCCATCATAGACCATCACTTCGCTATAATCATCCGGCCGCGCACCAGCTTTCACGCAGGGAACACGCGACACGCCCGGCATCGGCTTTTCAAAGTGCCGAAGCAGCCGCCGGGAGCCGACCTTTTTTATCAGCAGCGCGTCAAACGCACCAGCCAGGCATGGGGCAGCAGCTTGGCCAGCACGCGATAAAACTTATAAAACCCGGCCGGTGTATAAACCGCCTTGCCCCGAAAGGCCTGCCTGACCGCGCCCGAAGCCGCCTGGGTTGCCGATACATGCGGCAGGGTATCAAACGTTTTGGAATGCCCGCCCGATATACCGGCCACATCCAGAAACTCCGTGTCCATCGGCGCGGGACAAAGCGCCAGCACATTGATGCCGCGCCCTTTAAGCTCGTCATGCAACGCGCGCGACAGGCTGAAGACAAACGACTTGGTCGCACCATAGACGGCCATGCGCGGCGTCGGCACAAAAGAGGCGATCGAGCTGACGTTAATCACCACGCCGCCCTTTTTCATATAAGGCAGAACCATCGTACACAGCGCCGTCACGGTGCCGCAGTTCAGCGTCACCATACCGACCTGAGAAGGCACATCGCCCTGCGCCATATCCCCCAGAAGACCATATCCGGCGTTGTTAATCAAGAGCGAAACATCCGGCCTGTTCTCCTTCAAAAACTGCGCCAGCACGCTATAATTTTCAGCGGCGGCCAGATCCAGCGGCAGGATGGTCACCTTTTTATCGGGCAATTCAGCGGCCAGCGCTTCCATTCGTTCCCTTCTGCGGGCAATCAGCAAATATTCGTCAATTTCCGGCCGCTGCGCCCGAACGGCGCGCACAAATTCACGCCCCAATCCCGACGAAGCACCGGTAATAATCGCCCTACTCATACTCTTATTTCTCCCTATCCAAAATTAAACGCACCGGAAGCTCCAGCCGGGCCGCCGCCTCACACAAAAGCGCCCGAGCCTCCGAGGCCGTCATAGCCTCCGCGCGCCAGCACAGCGTCAAGGCATCCGCGCCCACCCACAGGCAGGCGTCCTTTGTGCGCGGCGGCAAAAAGGCCCGCTCGCCCACCTCAGCCTCGGCCTCAATCACAAGCTCTGCCCGCTCCTCCACACATCGACAGCAAAGGCGCGTCAGCTCCTCGCGCTTCAGCGCCAGAAGCGACGCCGTGCGAATAAGCTCAGCCGAATCATAAGTTAAACTGCGCGCGCCCCAGGGTGCCAGAGGCATCGCCGCTTCCTTGCAGGGCGTCTGCGCGCCGACAGGAAAGCTGTCTTCGATCGGCGTCTCAGATAACGGCGCTTCATTGCAGACTTCCTTAGCTTCCAAAATGGCGGCTTTTTCCCCGTCCGCAGAAGATCCGTCAAACAGCTCATCCCAATCATCGGGAACATCGCCTGTTTCGTAAGCGTCCAGCGGATTTTCGACCACGAGGCAGGGCTGCCCCGATTGAAGCGCATAGCGCAGTGCGCCGGCCAGCTCGCGCGGATTGGCGGGCCTCAGCATACGAAGCCCCGCTATATCCGGACACACCCTCTCCCGGAGGCGAATCACCATAGGCGGCAGAGCCTCCTCGCCCCAGGCGCGCACCGCCTGATCCAGACGCTGCGCCGCATTATCCAGCGCATGAAGATCCAAAAGCGGCAGCGTCCCAGCCTGCGCGCAGCCCACGGCAAAGGGCAATTGCATGTCATCGTTTTCGGGCAGCGTGATCCGCCGGCTGAAGGAGAGCGGCTTGCTGTCCCGATCCGGCTCCACATAAATCAGCAAAACCTGTTCAAGATGCGTCGCCGCCTCATCCAAAACCAGACGAACGGCCTCGGCGCTGTTCATCATGCTCATTTCAGTTCCTCCGGCATGGCATAGCCTTCCCCAATCAACACATTGTCCAGCCGTTCAAGCGGCCCCAGCAGTCCTTCTTCTTCATCGCCGATCTGGTCGGTCAGGCACTCGATCAGCGTAGGGCCGTCTCCCTCGCGCGCTCTGTCCATGGCCAGACGCAGCGCCGGCATCAGCTTCATAACACTGCGTCCATCGGCCGGAACGCAGGCGACATCCGCCGCCATAACGAGCGAGGAAAGCTCCTCCTGTTCGGCCTCCCGGCAGGCGCAGAGCATAATCAACGGCAGATTCAGCGCCGCCGCCATGGAAAGCGCCCTTTCAAGCGACTCGCCGCTCACCCAAGCCGCAGCCACGCCGTCCTCCCCGCGCCTTTGCAAAACGCAAGCCGCACCGGCCGCCGTCAAAGCGTTGACCGGCGTCAGGGGCGAGGCCCCTTCTCCCTCCGCCAGCCGCATAAAACGCCCGTCGAAGGCAAATAAATCGTCGTCCTCCATGAGGCTCAGCGCCACCGCCGAGGCCGACGCGCGCCCTTCATCCGCCGCAAAGCGAACCAGCAGCGTTCTGATTTTCAGCAGCAGTTCTCTCATCCCAGACACCTGCTTTCTGTTGGTTATGCCTTATTATATCCCCTTTCTTCCTCTAAATCAACAGGCATATGCACATTTGTTGGCAGCCCGGGGCATTCAGGTCGTTTTTAAAAGCAAAGCTCTCTTTCAAATCCTCTTTATCATCTCGGATGCTCTGCGGCAGCAGATTTTCAATGGCCATCTCGATGATTGCATTGACAAGTACTTCCCCTAGGTTTGCCGCCTAAAATACAGCGCGAAGCAACATGATTCCTGGCGTCTTCAGCGTATAAATCACAGCCACCCGTTGAACGGGTAGTTTGAGCTAGCCCTGCGCCGGACGCTTTCTTCTTCCGCAGCATGGAACACTTCTCGCGGAATGATTGCTTCATGATCATTCTGAATGAAGTATTTCGGCATTTCACCGCGATTCTTTCTGGAAATCTTGCTGATGTGATCCTCAACAAATGATTTCTGCAGAAGAAGATCGCCCGCATACTTCTCATTTTTCAGAATGCTTCCGATGGTGGTGGGCGCCCATTCGCCGCCAAGGCAGGTGGGAACACTCTCTTCTTTCAGTATATTGGCGATGGCCTGCTTGCCAAAGCCCTCCAAATACAGCTGGAAGATGCGCTGGACAACTTCCGTTTCTTCGGGAATCGTCTCCACCAGACCGTCCACCGCTTTATAGCCCAGCAGATTGAACGGAGTGGTATAGCCCTCTTCGAACATCTTCCGAATGCGCCATTTACAGTTTTCACTGGTGGCACGGCTCTCCTCCTGTGCCTGCGAAGCAAGAATCGTAATCATTAGTTCACCAGCTTCGGTAAGCGTATCGATGTTCTGCTCCTCAAAGTAAATTCCGATGCCTGCACGCCGCAGATCGCGGACGGTACTCAGCAGGGTGACAGTGTTGCGTGCAAAGCGGCTGATGGACTTGGTAATGATTCTGTCGATCTTGCCGTCCCTGCATGCCTTCAGCATTTCTGAAAATTGCGGGCGGTTATCCTTGGTGCCTGTGTAAAAAGCATCTGCATAGACACC
>CAYOTH010000071.1:0-7656 GCA_964406835.1 uncultured Oscillospiraceae bacterium | reverse complement strand
CGAGGCCCGCCGTATGCTGGACGAGGCCGGTTTCCCGAAGGCGAAGATCTGCGTTTCGGGCGACCTGGACGAATACCTGATCCGCGATCTGAAGCTGCAGGGCGCCCGCATTGACACCTGGGGCGTCGGCACCAAGCTAATTACCTCCTCCGACTGCCCGGCGCTGGGCGGCGTCTACAAGCTGGCCGCTGAAATCGTCGATGGACAGATCGTCAACAAGATCAAGCTGACCGAAAACCCGGCCAAAGTCACCAACCCCGGCATCAAAAAGCTCTTGCGTATTTACAGCAAGAAGGACAACAAAGCCGTGGCCGATCTGATTGCGCTCGAGAGCGAAATCTACGACGAGCGCGAGCCGCTGTATCTGTTCGACCCGGTGGATACCTGGAAGGATATGACGCTGACCGATTATACCATTCGCGAGCTGCACGTCCCCGTCTTCAAGAACGGCGAGCGCGTTTACACCTCGCCGTCCCTCAAGGAAATCTGTGATTACGCCCGCGCCGAGAAGGATTCCTTCTGGGATCAGTACAAGCGCCTGCTCAATCCCCATCGCTATAAGGTCGATCTATCCGAAAAGCTGTGGATGCTCAAGCAGAACATGCTCAAGCACAAGTAAAACATTCAAAAAATCGGATTTGGACAAGCACCAGATCCGATTTTTTCAAATGCCTTGGGCCACTTCGCGCTCGATTTGTGTTATAATAGAAAAAACGCCATAACAGGAGGAAAAAATACTATGAATGCTGAAAAGGCTGTCCGGGATTTTCTCAAGGGTGTTTCCGAAACGAATCACGTCTATTTTGTCGGCTCAACGCTTAAAAACGCCCTTGAATACAAAGTGGGCGAAACCATCACCTTCAAGCTGAAAGTCAAAACCGAAACGCAGGATGTCCCTATACCCTATATTTACTACAGCTGCGAGGGCGAAGACGGCATAAAAACTGAGGGCTATATCCAAAGCGCCGAGGACGGCTGGTTCTATTTTGATACCGCTCTTCAGCGCAACGGCTTTGTCCACGTCATCGCCAAAGCCTGTGATGAAAACAAGGCAATAATCGAAGGCATCGATATTTTCGAAGGCGGCGCCGGCGCGGAAATCGACAAAATCGCGCTGGGTACCGAAGAACCGGACGATTATTTTACCTTCTGGGACAAGCTCAAGGCAGAGGCCTGGAAAAACGAGCCTGAACTTCTGTTTGAGGAAGATTTCAGCGATGATCGCTTTCCGGATTTTGAATTGCATCATCTGCGTATCCGGGTTTCCGACGACAACTTCGCCACCTTCTCCATGACGTATCCGAAAAACGCCGAGGCCGGCAGCCTGAAGCTGCGCATCATGACGCACGGCTACGGCGTGTGCGATGTGTGCAACATCGACAACTACACCTACGTTCAGGAGAACACGCTCACCGTCTTTATCAGCGCCCATGCCCTGCTGGGCCGTCAAAGCCCCAACTATTACAAGCAGCTATCCGAGGGCGTGCTTAAAGGCTTTGGCTTCAGCAATGAGGAAAACAAGCGCCCTGAAACCACCTACTGGGCTAAAATGTTCATGCGCGATTTGCAGGTTGTTCGCTTTATCCAGAGGCATCCGCTGTGGAACGGCCGCGACGTGCTCTTTACCGGCGGCAGCATGGGCGGTATGCGCGCCTGCAATCTGGCGGCGCATTCGGGCATCGCCACAGAGTGTGCGATCGATATTCCGTGGTTTTCCGATCTGGGCGGACACACAAACTGCCGCCGCCTCAACGGCTGGCGTCCCGATTACGAGCCCGGCCTGCGATACTTTGATACCGCCGTCGCCGCCCGGCATGTAACCTGCCCGGTGCGCATCACCGCCGGACTGGGCGATTACGTCTGCCCGCCTTCCGGCGAGGCTGCGCTCTACAACGTCATCACCGCGCCCAAGCACATCACCTACATTCAGAACCAGACGCACCCCTACCGCCCGCTTGAAGCCATCCGATACGAGCTTTTCAAGGACTGACCTTATCGGCAAAATCCGCTCAAAACGAAAAGGCCGTCCTGAAATCAAGACGGCTTTTCGCAGGTTCGCTTAGTTCAGTTGCTGCTGCATCTGCTGGAATTTCTCCCGAGCGGCGTTGACATCCGCCACGGGCGCATCCTTGGTCGGATACCAGCCCAGCTGATTCATCTGATCGAAAATGGCATACTGATTCTGAACGCACTCGGTCAAGTTCTGCGTCAGAACCTGGCGCAGCTGCGGACAGGCCGCTTCGGGAATGAAGGTGCCGTAACCGCCGATCAGATACTTCTCCTCAGCGAGAAGATCGGCGATTTTGTCCTGGTCATTCAGGATCTGAGGGCAATGGTTTACTGTCTGCATATCTTCTCCTCCTCTCTTACGCATGGCTGTTGAGATAATCAAACAGCCGGTCGAAGCGCTCGCGATGATGTCGGGCCATCATGTCCGCCAGATTCTTCAGCGCCGGATTGTCAAAGCTGCGCGCATACTGCTGCGCCTTCTTGCAAGCCAGAAATTCGTGCTGAAGCTGATCCTCGAGTATGGTCAGAGACTTGGTTTGAATTGCCATGGTTCCATTGGCCATCGGTGTTCCCTCCCTACTTGAATTGCCTGAAAGTCCTTTCCGAACCCACCCATAGCCTGCCCTGAAAAGGAGAAAAAACGCATGGGAATGATTACCGGCCTTGAATTGACCAAAAGCCGCGCCACCCTCTATGTGGACGGCACCATTTTTCTGCGCATGAAGCGCTGCTTTTTTGACGAGTTGCCGCTTCAGGAAGGCGACGATCTGGACGAGGAAGACTACCTCAACCGATTGTGTGCCCGCCAGGCCGCCCCAGCTTACGAGGCCGCGCTGGATATGCTCTCTGATCGCGACATGACCACAGACGGCCTTCGGCGCGCGCTCATGCGCCGAGGTTATCTCGAGCCGGTGGCCGATTCGGTGTGCGAACGGCTGAACGAAAACCGCCTGCTGGACGATCAGCGCTATGCCCAGCGCTATATTGAACTGCGCAAGGACGGTGGAGCCGGACGCTATGCCCTCAAGCGCAAGCTGCGCGCCAAAGGCATCGACGAGGACACTGCCACCGATGCCCTCGAGCAGATCGACGACGAATCCCAGCTGGCTGCGGCAACGGAGCTGGCCGCCCGACTGGCACGCCGCTACGAGGCCCTGCCCGGCTATGAAGCACGCGCCAAGCTCTCTCAGGCGCTGGCCCGACGCGGCTTTTCGTGGGATATTATCCGCGAGGCCATCGAACAAGCCCGGCCGGATGGCGACGAATTTGACGATCTCTAATTCATCGCCGCCCAACAAACCAAGCGCTGTAACACGCGCGAGGGATAGACTTGACCGCCTTTGTTGAAGCCCCTTTAAGGGCTTATCTCCTGTGATCGCCCTCTAAGAGGGCATCGAGAATATGTCCGTCACGCTCTTTGCTTCACAAATCCCCTGCTTCGGAGATTCATTCAAGGTTCTATTCATCTGCTAAGGCCATTTTTATGACTGCCCAGCCGAAGCGGGGGATTTCTGTCGCCTGTTCTGCTGACGATCAAAGGCGAAGCGACTCTTTTTAAAGCCGCTTCGCCTTTTGCTTTTTTCAGTTTTCCCGCTCCTGAGGATAGATAACACCCCATTCGTGCCGCAGCGCCGTCATGAGGCGGCTCATCGCCAGCGACTCGTCCAACGGCATCAGCGGCGATTCGCTTTTCCCCTCCAGCAGGCAGCGCGCAACATGCTCAAACTGATGCCAATGCCCGCGTTCTTCCTTCGGGAAGGTGTATTCGCGCGTTTCGTCGGTATTCAAACGCAGTGTCAGCGCCGTGGGGCTTAAAAAGCCGCTCAGCTCAATGCTGCCCTTCGTGCCGCTGATCGTTTCAAGCGCCCGGCCGGTCAAATCAAAGCCGCTGGTAAAGTGCGCCGTCGCGCCGTTTTCATATTGCAGTTGAACCGAGGAACGCATATCCGCCCCCGTTGGCGCCGGAGCAAACAGACTTTGGACGGTTTTAACGTTCGTCCCCAGCGCCATGAACGTCGCTCCTAGGCAATACACGCCCAGATCAAGCAGCGCGCCGCCGCCCAGCTCCAGCGAAAACAAACGATGGTCTTTTTTGCTGTCATCATACGACACGTCGCACAAAAAGCAGGATTCGACATGCCGAACCTCGCCGATCACGCCGCCGTCGATCAGCTCCCGCACGCGCGCCGTTGCCGGGAAAAAGCGCGTCCACAGGCCTTCCATCAGGAAAACCCGATGCTTTCGCGCGCACTCGATCATCTCGCGGCATTCACGCTCGCACAGCGGCATGGGCTTTTCGCACAATACATGCTTTCCGTGCGTCATCATCAGCATGGCATCGGCAAAATGACGGCTGTTGGGCGTAGCGATGTAAACCAGATCAACCTGATCGCTCTGAGCCATGGCCTCATAACTGCCGTAAGCCGTTTCAATGCCATAGCGCGCGGCGGCGGCCTGAGCCCGTTCAAGGCTGCGCGAAGCAATCGCCGTCACGCGGAGAGACGATGCTCTGGCAATATCTTTCATAATCCAATCCACGATCATACCCGTTCCCAGTATACCCATGCGCACAGGCTTTTCCATAACAGCATCCTCCCTTTAACTTCATAAGCACAGTATAGCACCAATAAGACCGTTTGCCCAGAGGATTTTTGTGTTTTTCGCAGAAAATCATTGTCTAACGCCCTTTCCTATGGTACAATACAGGCAATACAAACCGCAAGGAGTTTTGTGATGAAGCTGCTCAACGAATGCCTGGATCGCCTCCTCGACGAAGGACTCGTTTCGAACATCGCCGTGCGCATAGGACGCTTTCAGACGACACTGGACGAAGCCTATCGCTCCCGGGACATACCTCTTAACGAGAACACCCGCTTCGACATGGCCTCGATCACCAAGATCATGGTCACAACGCCGCTGACGCTCATGGCTCTTGAACGCGGCGAATGGACGCTTGACACTCCCGTCGGCGCCTATTTCCATGATCCGCGCGGCCTGACCGTCGGCCAATTGCTGACGCACACGATCGGCATCGGCCACAAGCCGCTCAACCTCCCTGGAAACACCGACGACAACATCGCCGACTACATTCTCTCCATTCCCCCCGACATTCCTGCCGGCACGGATGTTTTGTACAGCTGTCCCGGCTTCATCCTGCTGGGCAAGATGCTTGAAAGGCTCTTGGGCCTGCGCCTGAACGAGGCCTTCATGCGCTATATTGCCGCACCGCTGGGGCTGACGCGCACCGGCTTTCGGCCCGGAAACGACGGTCAATGTGTCAATTCCAATCAGCTGAGCGCCGAATGCGGTCTGGTCAACGATTACAACTGCCACTTTCTGGGCGGCATTGCCGGAAATGCCGGACTATTCTCCAGCCTGGCCGATGTGGAAAAATACGTTCGCACGCTGCTTCAGGGTGGCTCGCCGCTTTTAAAACGCGAAACGCTGGAATCGGCCTTTCGCAATGCCACACCCGGCATGAGCGAAGCGCGTGCGCTCGGCTTCGCCTATGTGGATGAGCGTTTTACTCAAACCGGACATCTCTTTCCGACCGGCAGCCTTGGCCACTGCGGCCACACCGGCCAATCGCTCTTCTTCAATCCCCAAAGCGGGCTGTACGTCATCATCCTCAGCGACGCCACCCGCGCCGCCCTCCTCAAATACGGCCATGAACACTATGATCTGGTGATGAATATGCGCGCGCGTATCCACAACGCCATATTAGACTCCGGTCTGTCATGAATTCTATAATAAAAAAGACCGAAGTCTAATTTGACTCCGGTCTTTTCGTGTCAATGACGTTTACGGCTCCAGATGATCAAAATCCAGCGTCGCAAAATAATCCTCGGGCGTTTCGGCGCGGCGAATCTTTTTGAAGGTTCCGTCTTCCTTGAGAAGCACCTCGGCAGAGCGCAGGCGGCCGTTGTAGTTATAGCCCATCGAAAAACCGTGCGCGCCGGTATCGTGAATGGCCAGATAATCGCCCTCATCAATCTTGGGCAACATACGGTCAATGGCGAATTTATCATTGTTCTCGCACAGCGAGCCAACGATGTCATATTGATGATCGCAGGGGGCGTTTTCCTTGCCCAGAACGGTGATGTGGTGATACGCGCCGTACATCGCCGGGCGCATCAGGTTGGCCGCGCAGGCGTCCACGCCGATGTAGTGCTTGTAGGTTTCCTTTCGATGAATGGCCCGAGTAATCAGCCAGCCATTCGGCCCGGCCATAAAGCGGCCCAGCTCCGTCGCCAGGCGGACATCGCCAATCTGCGCCGGCACGACGATCTCCTCAAAGACTTCGCGCACGCGCTCGCCCACCCGCAGAATGTCCACCGGCTGCTCCTCGGGCCGATACGGAATGCCCACGCCGCCGGACAGATTGAGCAGGAAAAACTCCGCGCCCAGCTCCTCGTGCAGCTCGACCGCCGTTTGAAACAGCAGCCGCGCCATCGTGGGATAATAGTCCTCGTCAATCATATTGCTGGCCAGGAAGGAATGCAGGCCGAATTTCTTCACGCCGCGATCCATCAGCTTCTTGATGCCCTCGCTCAGCTGAGCACGCGTAAAGCCGTATTTCGAATCGCCGGGACGGCCCATCACCGTGTTCCCGGAAACGAAATCACCGCCGGGATTAAAGCGGCAGCAGATCTTCTCCGGCAGGCCGCCATGCTTTTCCAGAAAGTCAATATGCGTGATGTCGTCCAGATTGATAATGGCGTTCAGCTTGCGCGCATATTCAAATTCCTCCGCCGGCGTCTCATTGGAAGAAAACATGATTTCATCGCCGGAAAAGCCGACCTTTTCGGCCATCATCAGCTCGCACAGCGAGGCGCAGTCCACGCCGCAACCCTCCTGCTTGAGGATATTCAAAATCACCGGATTGGGCGTCGCCTTGACGGCAAAATATTCCTTATAGCCCGGATTCCAGCCAAAGGCTTTATTCATCCGGCGCGCATTATCGCGCAGTCCATGCTCCGAGTAAAGGTGAAACGGCGTCGGTATTTCGGCGTCGATGCGGCGAACAAGATCCAAAGAAGGCGCTTTTTTGACGGCCACAGTTATTCCCAGCTTTCGTGTGTTTTTATGTGGCTTTTATTATATCGCCTTCCGGCCCCGGCTGTCAAAGCAATCGCTGTTAAATCATGCGCGCACTCGTCTCAAACAAAATATTTTTTCATTTTCCCCTTGACATGGCGAAAAGGCTGTGCTATTATAAGCGCATCAATAGTTGGCTGTGACGGGAACAAGTAAGTTCGCGCTTATTTCCTCAAGAGAGCTTCCGGTTGGTGCGAGGAAGCGGATGGCGCGCGCCCAATACCTCCCTGAGCCGGACACCGAACGCCTTTTTATGGCTTTTAGGCTGTCCCGGGTGCGCCCGTAAACGCGCGCGTGAGGCCGATTCGGATTTTTAATCCCGATCGGTGAACGGAAGTGGTACCGCGTCATTTTTATGTCGCCTTCTCTGTATGGGAGAAGGCGGTTTTTTTATGAACCGAAAGGCCCTTCCGCCGCAGCCGGACATCACAATAAAGGAGTGGACTTCCATGGGAAACGCATTGGACATTCTCCGCGAGCGCGGATTCATCAAGCAGGTCACTTTTGAGGACGATCTCTACAAGGCCTTCGACGAGGGCATGGTTACTT
>CAYOTH010000070.1:4301-7714 GCA_964406835.1 uncultured Oscillospiraceae bacterium | reverse complement strand
GCGCGCGGCGGGGATGCCGATCTCCTCGTTCCTGCTGCGGAAGGCCTCGTCGTCCAGCGCGCGCAGGAAGGCCTCGGCATCGCGCGTTTCGCTGCCATAGAAGCGATCGCGGATAACCATCATCGAATCGACGACGTTGACAATACCGGCAAAGGAGACGATGCTCCACATATAGCGCGCGCCGCCGGCGTTGAAATCAAGGCCGTTGTCAATGCAATCGCCCACAAGCAGCGAGCGCATGGGCAACGGATTGAGTCGGGCGCGGTTGCGCTGGGACTGCGCCACGCCCTCCATGACCTCGAGCGCGACTTTGTGAACGGCGTCCATATAGGCCGCGTAAAAATCCTCAAAGGTGGCGGCGGTTTTGAGCAGATCGGGCATTGTATGATCGAGAATCAGCGCCAGGTTCAGCCCGGCGTCCACCGAGCCGACATTGGAAAGGCCGCTGATCATGATTTCGGTGCAGCCACCGCCGCAGATACGCGTCATATCCTCGTCGCGCAGCAACGGGAAGCGCTCCTTGAGCCCCTGAAGGAATAGCTTTTTGTTGTAGAGCGCCGGGGAGCCGCCGCCGGCGCGGATGCAGTCCAGCGCTTCCTTCCAGACGGAATCGGAGGTGTTTTCATCGACGAACAGCTCGATCATCGGGCGGCGCAGGCCATGGGCGGCGTGCAGGAGAATTTCGGTCAGTCGGGTTTCGACCAGGCCCAGCTGCATTGAATAGCCGCCGTTTTCATCGAGGTTTTCGTACAGATTGCGAATCAGCGGCTCGATCTCTTCGGCCGTCTCGCCGCGGTCATAGGGCATGAGCCCCTGCGCCAGCGAGCCCAGGTTGTCGCAGTTGTCCAGATAGAGAATATAGTTCCAACCGACGATTGCCTCATAGAGCGAGCGGCAGGGCTTGAATGGCACCTGCGTGAGCGCCTCGATCAGCCTTTCATCTGCGCCGACGGAGCGGAGGTGCTCGAGGCAGCGGGCGTGATAGGCGCGCAGACCGGCCAGCAGGTGCATAAGGCCCTCGCGCATGTCGGCATCGGCGATTTTTTCAATGCGCGCTTCGTAGGAATCAAAGCCCTCGGCCAGTATGCGCTGATAGTCGGGCATGGAGTGAGTGTACATGTCGCCGGTGATGGTGTGGTTGCGCGGCACGCAGGATTTATCGCGGAAAAACTCAAAAAAGTGCGCGGCGTTGTGCAGCGAGGGATCCTTCTCAAGCAGCGCGCGGGCGTTGGGTGCAAAGCCGTGCAGATAGTGTAGCTGAAGACTGCCGCAGGTAGGCAGAATACCCGAGGGATAGAGGCGGTCCGGCTGATAGGTAGGCACCGGCACGCTCTCATAATAGCGCCTGAGCCCCAGCGCCTTTCGGTAAAACAGGCCGCGGTTCGGCTCTTCATACAGTCCGGCAGCCAGCGGTTCATCGAGGGACAAAAAGCGTTCATGCAAAGTCATGGTTTCGAACTCCGTTTCTATGTCGTCTTTTGAAAAGCGAATAAGCCGTCTATTACGCCTTAATGATAGTCGTATTCGCGTGAAAAGGCCATTGCAAAATCATGCGCAAATATGGTAAAATCGTAACTGGGAGGAATGACCATGCGCTATGAAATCTTTTCGAATGAGACGTTGTTTTCAACCTGTGTGTGCTGTGTGGGTTACAGTAGCGATCCCCGGGAAACACGCTATGGCCCGGCACGCCGCCATTATACCATCATCCACTACTGCACCGAGGGCGCGGGCGTTTTCAATGGGCATCCCGTCAAGGCAGGCGAGGGTTTTATTATTCGCCCGGGCGATGCGGAGCATTATTATGCGGATGAGGCGACGTCCTGGACATTTTTCTGGCTGGTCATCACCACGCCGGATCCCGAGGAAATTCTGGCATTTTATGACGAAAACCCGGAAACGCATATCTTCCGCTATGACTTTGTGGACGAGATGCGCGATCTTGAGCGAGAGGTGCGCACGCACAGCGCCGTGCGCGATCGCGGCCTGAGGAATTGGACGATTTTGACACGGCTGATGGATCTTCATCGCGCCCACGAACCCCGGCGTTTGACTCCGGCCGCCGAGTATGCCTCCTTTGCCCGGGAATACATTGATTATCACGCTGCTTCCCGCGTGACCGTTGAGGAGGTGGCGCGCAAAATCGGGGTGAGCACGTCGTATCTGTATCGCGTGTTCATGGCGGCTTACGGCCTGTCGCCCCGGCAATTTCTGAACGAATGCCGCATTCGTCGCGCGCAGGATATGCTCATGCGAGGTGAACGCGTTTCCGAGACGGCGCACGCTGTCGGCTATGACGACGCGCTGGAGTTTTCGCGCTTTTTCAAGGCGCAGACAGGCCTTTCGCCGCGCGCCTTTGCGCAGAGTATGCGCACTCAAAGCTAACGTCTTCAAAGCAGAAAACGCGCCCCGGCATCCGCTCAAGAGGCGGTTTGCGGGGCGCGCTGTTTTATTGAACGATATAATAGTTGATGTACAGGTCGTTTCCGACGTTTTTGTACCAGGAGCTCCAGCTTTTCCAGGAGGAGGGCAGCGCGTTGCAGATGGCGTTGTGCAGCGCGTCGTTATCATATTGGAAGTTGGGCATCATGATGGAGTCGGTTACCTGTCCTTGTTCCAGACGCCAGGCGATGTAGCCTCCGGCGTCACTCCAGCTGTCGCAGACGCCGTTGACGGCGTTGTAGTAATTGGGAATGCCGGTTGTCTGCGCGATGGGCTCCAGCAGCGCATCGTCGTACCAGCTGTGCGTCGCAGAAAGACGGTCGGCACCGATGTTGAAGTAGATATAGTAGGGAGCGAAAGCGTAGTTGTCGGCCTCAAAATCGTCCCAGGTAACGTCCATGGCAAACCATTCGTCGTTGAGATGAACGATGTTCCAAAGATGAGATCCCATCGAGGTGGTCTGGCCATGCACATAGCGCACATTAAAGCCGGCCAGATTGCCCAGCAGATAAAAGGCGTCTGCGTAGCCGTCGCACTCGGCCAGGCCGTCTATCAGCGCGCCGATCGCCGTGTCCTTGCGGGTCAGCTCATCGCTTTCATAGGTGTAGTAGCGGGTACGGCGGCAAATTTCGTCGTGCAGGTATTTTTCCAGCGACAGCGTGTCCTCGCTGGCGGCGCGGGCCTCATCGACAATTTCCTGAGCCAGCGTATATAATTCCAGTTCATCGCCGTTCAGCTTGTTGAGCTGGCCGGTTCGGACGGCTGAGATGACGTTGCAGCCCGGATAATACTGAATTTCGGAATACTTCAGGCGATAGGAGTCGTTCCAGTAGGTCATGAAGCGCCGGGCGATGCCGCTGGCATCCTCGATGGAGTACAAAAGATCAAGATCATTGGCAATGAGCTGCTCGAAAAGCTCGGGCGTGCAGGTGAAGGTGAACTCGGGGGCCATTTCCTGAGCCAGATTGTGC
>CAYOTH010000070.1:0-4291 GCA_964406835.1 uncultured Oscillospiraceae bacterium | reverse complement strand
TTGTGCATCAGGCATTTGAATTCGTACAGCGAGGACGCCGTGTATTCGATGCTTTCCTCCTCCTCGGCGAGAACGCTGACGGGAAGCAGCAGCAGCAGGCTCAGCAGCAGAGCACTCAAACGTTTCATGGCAAAATCATCCTTTCAGTATCGGGAAAGTTTTTTAGGGCTGAGTTAGGTAATAGTTGACATACAGATCCTTGCCCAGAGTTTTGTACTTAAAGCAAAAATTGGCGCTATTGAGGTAGGCTTGATGGGCGCATTTCATGTCGCTCTGGCTATAAACGCAGTTGCGCAGGACGAACGAGCCGGCATTGATGTGCTGCGTTTTGTAGCGATGGGACACAGATTGCAGCGCCTGACTCCATTTATCAAAGATCAGGCCGTGCGCCGTGTAATAATGGAAGCGCCCGGTGCTTGCGGCCAGGGGCTCCGGGAGCGCCAGGTCGTTCCAGTTATGGGAGAGGCGGAGATGGTCTGCGCCGACGTTGAAATAGGTGTAGGCAGGCTCATAGCAGGAATCGTCGTCCTCGATATTATCCCAGGTGACATCCACCGCATACCAGGCGCCGTCCAGCTTGACGGCGTTCCACATGTGCAGCGTGTCTGAGTCGGCAGGGGCATGGCCGCTTACATAGCGGACTTCAAGCCCGGCCAGATTGCCCAGCAGATAGAAGGCGTCCGAAATGCCGTCGCAGTCGCCGCGGTCGTCCATCAGGACGCCTAAGGCGGTGTCCTTGCGCTGAAAATCCACGTCAGCATTGGTGTAGTAGGTGACGCGCCGAATCAGGGCGTCGTGCAGGTATTTTTCGAGCGAGAGCGGCTCGGACGCAGAAAACTTGGCTTGCTGAACGATCTGCAGCGCCGTTTTATAAAGCGCCAATTCGCTGCTGTTCAGGGCCGAATAATCGCCGCGCTGCGCACAGGCAACGATTTTGAAGCCCGGATAATACTGAATCTGGCTGTAGTGAATGAGGCAGCTTGTCGTATTATAGGACAGCGTGCGAAAGCCGATGCCCGAAACAAAGTTGATGGAATTAATCAGCGCGCAGTCGTTGGCGATCAGGCGATTGAACAGCACGCGGGAGCAGATGAAGGCATAGTCGGTCGCGAGGCGCTGAGACTGCGAGGCGATGTAGGCTTTCACTTCGCGCAGTGTGCTAAACTGGGGCTGGGCCGAGGTGGCTTGCACGGGAGCTGGCTGCGGCTTGACGGGCTGCGGAGCTGGTTGTGTTTTAACAGGCTGCGGAGCAGGCTGCGCCGTTTGATTCAGGGCGGAGACTTTGCTGGCCTGGTTGATACCGGCGACCAGGCTGGAGATCAGAACATTGAGCAGGATTCCCATAAAAGCCACGCTTCTTTCCTTACGTGTAAATTCCTTTTCAGTATAGCATATTTTGAGGAATATGGCAATCGATTCGGACGGATTTTGCCAAACCGTTGGCAAAGGATGGGATTTTGTGTGTCCGGGGGCTTCCCATGGCGCGCGAGTTGTGTTACAATGAATGTGATTATAAGAAGGGGAGAGAAGGACAATGGCGCAAAGCAAAAGCGGCGTGGATATGACCCGGGGCAGCATTGAGCGGCTGCTCATCTACTTCGCCCTGCCGATGCTTCTGGGGCAGGCCTTTCAGCAGCTGTACAACGCGGTGGACGGCGTGGTCGTCGGCCGCTATGTGGGCAAGGAGGCGCTGGCGGCGGTGGGCGCGTCAGGCAATGTGGTGACGGCGCTCATCAGCTTTTTTACCGGCCTGGGCGCGGGCGGCGGCGTGGTGATTTCGCAGTACTACGGTGCGCACAACGATCAGGGCGTTCACGACGCGGTGCATACTACGATTGTTATGACGATCATTATGTCGATCGCCTGCACGATACTGGGCGTTTTGACTACCGATACGATTTTGCGCTGGATGGCCACGCCGGCGGACGTGATTGAGGATGCCTCGGCCTATCTGCGCATTTACTTTGCGGGCGCTGCCAGCATGATGTTTTACAACATCGGCTCGGGCATATTGCGCGCCGTGGGCGATTCGAAGCGGCCGCTTTATTTCCTGATTCTGTCGGCCGTGCTCAATCTGGTGCTGGATCTGCTCTTTGTCTGCGTATTTAGCTGGGGTGTGGCGGGCGTGGCCTATGCCACGGTGATTTCGCAGACGATTTCGGCGATTCTGATTCTGGTCGTGCTTTGCCGCACGCGGGAGAACTATCGCCTCAGTCTGCGCGCGCTGCGCATGACGCCCAAGATTTTTTCAAGAGTTTTGCGCGTGGGCCTGCCGACCGGCATACAGACCGGCGTTACATCGCTCTCCAATGTCTTTGTTCAGGCCTACATCAATGCTTTTCAGTCCTCCTGCATGGCCGGGTGGACGAGCTATAACAAGCTCGATTCGTTCATCTGGCTGCCCATGCTGAGCATCGGCATGGCGGCGACCACCTTCGTGGGGCAGAACCTGGGCGCGGGGCAGGTGGAGCGGGCTAGGCGAGGCGTGCGCGTGGCGCTGGTGCTTTCACTGATCTTCACGGCGCTGCTGGTTGTGCCGACGATGATCTTTGCCCGGCCGCTGCTGAGCCTGTTCAACGATGATGCGCAGGTGCTCTATTACGGGCGCATGTTTGTGGTGTATATGTCGCCGTTCTACATTCCCTATACATTTACGCAGATTTATTCCGGTGCGCTGCGGGGCGCGGGCGATTCCCTGCGGCCGATGGTGCTGTGCCTGTTCTCCTTTGTGGTGTTTCGACAGATTTACCTCTTTATCGGCACGCGCTTTATTTCGCATCCGCTCTTTGTGGGCATGGGCTATCCGGCCGGCTGGGTGGTCAGCAGCGTGCTGATGATTATCGCCTATCGGCGCAGCCGCTGGGAGAAGACCATCGAGCCTCTGGGCTGAGGACAAATCAATCTCTGAATTGAGAGGAGAAGCGACGTGATCGTGTTTTTTTCCGGCACGGGCAACAGCCGCTATGTGGCGCGCCTGTTTGCTGAGGCGCTGGATGACGAATTGCTGGATGCGGGCGATTGCTTAAAAAGCGGAAAGAGCGCTGATTTGACCAGCGAGAAGCCCTGGGTGTTCGTCGCGCCGACCTATGCCTGGCGGATTCCGCGTGTGTTTGAGCGATTTATCCGTTCAAGCCGCTTTTCAGGCGCGCGAACAGCCTATTTCGTGCTGACCTGCGGAGACGGCGTGGGGCGGGCGGATTATTATGCCGGGGATCTGTGCCGCGATAAGGGCCTGGCCTTTTTAGGCCTCTTGCCGGTGATTATGCCGGAAAACTATCTGGCGCTTTACGATGTGCCGGAGAAGGAACAGGCGCGCGAGATCATCCGCGCAGCGCATCCGACTGTGCGCGCGGGCATCGAGCGCGTGCGCGGGCATCGGCCCTTTGACCGGTTGCCGCGTTCCCTGCGATCCAGCTTTCAAAGCCGGATGATCAATCCGCTGTTTTATCGCTTTATTGTCTCGGCGCGTCCCTTTTATGCCAGCGATGCCTGTGCGGCCTGTGGGCGGTGCGTGGAGATCTGTCCGCTGCGCAACATCGTGCTTTCAGACGGCAAGCCGCACTGGGGGCCGGATTGCACGCATTGCATGGCCTGTATCAGCGCCTGCCCGGCTCAGGCTATTGAATACGGCCGGCGCAGCGCGGAGAAGAACCGCTATCGCTGCCCGGATGAGGCGTGACTTTGATTTCCTTTTCGCAGGCGAGGCCCCTTATAAAGCGCCTGAGCGCGTGCTGTCCTGCGGTTTATCTATAGTCAGGAAAGATTCCATCATGAGGACCTGAAAGGAGAAAACACCATGATTCCGAAACCTGAATTTCCGCGCCCTGATCGAGAGCGGCGCAGCTGGCTGAACCTGAACGGCGCGTGGGATTTTAAACTGCTTCCCAACGGCCAGGGCGAGGATACGCCTGAGCATTTTGACCGACAGATTACAGTGCCGTTTTCCTGGGGTTGCCCGCTGTCGGGCATCGAGGAGGATGTGCCGGGTGTGGGCTGGTATCGCCGCACGGTGCGCTTCGAGAAGAAGGGCCGACTGTTTCTGTGCTTTGGCGGCGTGGATTACATTGCCGACGTCTATGTCAACGGTACGCATGTCGCGCATCATCAGGGCGGCTACAACGAGTTTGACATTGACGTGAGCGATTGCTGGAAGCCTGGCGAGAACGAAATCATCGTGCGCGCCGAGGATGAGCGCCGCGAAACGCAGACTTACGGCAAGCAGGGCTATGGCGAGATTCAGGGCATCTGGCAGACGGTCTGGCTGGAGAACCGCGGCGAGCAGTATATCGAC
>CAYOTH010000069.1:0-7733 GCA_964406835.1 uncultured Oscillospiraceae bacterium | reverse complement strand
CCAGCGGCATACAGTTGGCAAAATCGATCTTGAAGCCGTCGCAGTTATAGCAGCCTTCTTCATCCGAAAGCAGCCGCCGGATCGTTTCCTTCATGCGTGCGCGGTATTTTTCGCTGGTGGGATCGGCGGCGCAGGCCGTGCAGAGATATTCCACACATTCCTCCGCGCTCAGTCCCTCGGGATACCACGAGCGGAACCACAATACGACACGCCGTCCCTTGCGATGCTCCGAATCGACAAAGGCGCGCAGATCGGACCATTTTTCCGGATCGGGCAACGCCACGCCGTATTGCGCCTGCCATTTGTCATCGATAATCAAACAGCCCGGATGCAGATCAAGCGCATCCAAGCGGCGGCTCATGGCCTCGTAATCGCGCTGCGTCGCATAGTCGAACGGCTTGCCGCCCAAACGGCGCGCCATGTCGCACTGCTCGCCCCAGCCGCAGAATATCGGCTCTTGCCACCAGTCCGGCTCGTTCGAGCGATCCTTCGCCGCGCACCAGCCGCTTTCGTAATGCCAATCCGCATAGGCGCGCAGCGCGTCCATGGCGTCGCCGCCCTCAGTAAAGAGCAGGCTCTGGCTCTCCCATTCGCCCAAAACGCGCGTCCGGCCATAGAGCGGAACCTCAAAGCCGCAGCGGCCGTCTGCGCTCTTCAGCATGAACTGATGGAAGTTGTACTGCCCCTGCCGCGCAACCAGCCCCACGCCCAGCCAGCCCGCCGCGCCGTCCATATCCAGCGGATAGCAGTAGCAGGGCGGCGTAAAATAGCCCAGCTCGATCACGCCCGGCTCGGTCATCATGCGCAGCGAGCGCGCGCGGTCAGCGTGTCCGGCCACGGGCAGCAGATAATGCGCCGTTTCATAGCGCGCGCCGCCCGCGAAAAAGCGCAGCACATCCACATGATGTGTACCCTGAACGCGCACGCAAAACCGCGCCCAGCCCGCGCCGCATTCGAGCGCATATTCCTTTTTCTCCCAAAGATTGGAAACCGTGCGCCAGCTGTAAATGGTCACTTCGCCCTCACGGCGCGTTTCAAACGCGCGCATGGGCATAAAGCGCTCGTCCGCATCGGTCTGTCCATCCGCATCCACGGCAATCTCAGCCGGACAATTCAAATATTCCTCGCCGCCAATTTCAATGGAAAAGCCCTGTTCATTCGCCTTAACGATCATGATCCGGTTCCTCCCTGCATCTGATAATTGGGGGATAACGCGCTTTCTTATTAGCAAATTTTCAGCAGCATGGTGTGCTGCTCGTCCATCTCGATAACCAGCAGGCCCTCTTTTTCCAGCGCCTTCATAATGTCGCTGAAGCGCTTAAAGCCGATCTGCTTTTCCTCAAAATTGGGATAGTCGGCCTGAATCGCCGCTTTGAGAATCGAGGGGTTGATACGCTCAAAGCCGTCCTCCTTGAAGCGCTTCAGGCTCTCGCGGAAGGCGGGCAGCCAGTTGCTGCGCGTCAGAACGGGCGCGGCGCTCTCCGCCACGGTGTTGACGCCAATAATCAGCGAAGACGCCTCCGTCCAGGCCTTCAGATCAGGGCAGACGCGCACCAGCTGCTGCACAAAGCGCCCGAAAGTCGAGCAGCCGTAATTGCTCTCGTTGAAATCGGGATGAAGCCTGAGCAGCGTGTCCTTGAGCTCGCTGGCATACATCTGATCCTCGTCCTGATCCTGAAGAATGGTCAGCACCTGCTTGGCCAGCTCCTGTGTCGTCGGCTCCGCGCCGTGATCCTGATCGCGTTCCTGGCGCGCAATTTTGGTCGTCTTCGTTGCCGAAGCCACCGATTCAAGGAAGATAAACTCGTTGCAGGCCTTGATGAAGATGCCGCTAGCCACCTCCGAACGGGAAATGCCCAGCACATGCTTGCCCATCGCCTTGAGGCGGCCAACTAGCGGCATATAATCGCTGTCGCCCGAGACAATGCAGAAGCTATCGATCAGCGGATTGGTATAGGCCACCTCCATGGCATCGATGACCAACTGAATATCCAGATTGTTTTTTTGATTTTTGCCATAGCGCAATGACGGCACCACGGAAAACGTATTGGATAACAGGCATTCCTTCAGCGAAGAATAGCGATCGGTATAGCCGTAGACCTTGCCCAGTAGAATATCGCCGCGAATTTTCACCTTCTCGATGATGTTGTTGAGCATCGATTCCTTCGCGCCTGCGTTTTCCAAATCCACAAAAACCGCGAAATTAGTCGTTCCCACAATAAAATCTCCTTACTAATTCCTATAATATATATCGCGCCGACTCTCTTGGGCCGCGATGAATGTATGCTTTAAATGCGCCGTGCCTTTCTTACGTCTCCCCGAACAGATCGATCTGCTCCGGGGCCTGGGAGGCATTTTTCAGCGCGGGCGCTTTGCGCATTTTTGCTGTAGCCTTGGGCGCGACGCTTCCGGCCGTTTGGGGCGACTTGTCGGCTGCTTTGGCAGCTTTAGATGCAGGGGTTTTCCGCGCGCGGGGCGTTTTCGGCGCATTCGCTTCATCGGCCTGCACACTGTCCGCCTGTGCCGGACTTTTGGCCTTTTGATCGGCCGCACGCTTTTTTGGCGCAGGCGGCGGAATGACGGCGTTCTCGTTGGGATTAAAGCGCGGCAGCTCGCCGGGCGTATAGGTAATCACGCCGGTACTTCCGGCCACCTCGCGCTTTTCGATAATCAGCTTCACCAGGGCTCCGGTCAATACGGGCCCGCCGCGGCTGACCAGACAATCCTTCCAGAGTGTCAGCTTGCAGCCCTCCCGCCAGCGGCTGCATCCAAAGGCCTTGGAATTTTCCGTAATGAGCCCATCGCCGCACAGGGGACAGGCTATATCCGTCTTCTTGACGGCCGAGGCCTTCTTCCGGCCGCCCTTGGCCGTTCTCCGCTCCTCGGGGTCAAAAGCCACATCCTCAGGCGCGCTCTTGGCCTGATCGACCAGAAAGGCCGCAAAGCGATTGATGCCCTCCATAAAGCGGCCGCTGAGCCCCTCAAGCGCCTGCGAGCTATTTTCGCGCGCCATAACCGAAAGCGACTTTTCCCATTTGCCGGTCAGAATCGGCGAGGTCAGCTCCTCGGGCGCAATGGAAATCAGCTTATCGCCCTTTTCGGTGGAGAGCAGCGTACGTCCCTTGCGCCGGGCATAGCCCACCTCAACCAGCCGCTCGATGATGGCGGCGCGCGTAGCGGGCGTCCCCAGGCCGCTGTCCTTCATGCTTTCGCGCAGACTTTCATCCTCAAGCGTGCGCCCGGCATTTTCCATGGCCTGCAAAAGCGTGCCGTCGGTATGCGGCTCGGGCGGCTTGGTCTTCTGCGCCTTGAGGCGGCATCCTTTAACGGCGCGCTGCGTGCCGATATCCAGATCCGGCAGCGTTTCCGGCTCGTCCTTTTTCTCTTTCTCCTCGCGATAAACCGCCTTCCAGCCCTCTTTTAAGGGAACGCTGCCCGTCGTGCGAAACTCATCCTCGCCGACGCGAGTGGTCAGCTTGACCGACAGATACTCGTAATCTGGATAATGTGCGGCGATCAGACGCCGGACAATCATATCGAAAACGCGCCTTTCCACGTCGCTGAGTCGATTGAGTGCGGCATAGCTGCCGGTGGGAACCAGCGCATGATGATCGCTGACCTTGGCATCGTTATACATGCGCCCGCTCTTTGAATAGCCGCCCGCCTGCCTGAGCGGCTCCGTCAGCGTGTCATACGGCGCCGGCAGCGTATTCAGAACCTTGGCCACCTTGGGCAGCATATCATGGGGCAAATAGCGGCTGTCGGTACGCGGGTAGGTAATCAGCTTATGCTTTTCATAAAGCGCCTGGGCAATTTCCAGCGTTTTGGCGGCTGAAAGCCCCAAAAGCCTGTTGGCCTCGCGCTGAAGAGAGGTCAAATCATACAATTGAGGCGGCGGCTGCGTCTTGCGCGTGCGCTCGTTCTCCGTCACCGTTCCGGTCTTTCCGCGTACGCGCGCAGCAATCTGCTCGGCCAGTTCCTGGTCATAGCAGCGCGCCTCCCGGGTTTTGGGATCGACCCATACGCCCGAATAATCGCCGAAATCGGCGCGGATCTCCCAGTAATCGCGCGGCACAAAGGCGCGAATTTCCCGGTCCCTGGCCACCAGCAGCGCCAACGTGGGCGTCTGCACACGCCCAACCGACAAAAGCACGTCGTACTTGAGCGTATAGGCACGCGAAGCGTTCATGCCGATAATCCAGTCGGCCTCGCTGCGGCAGCGGGCACTGGTATACAGCCCGTCGTAAGCCGAATCGGGCTTGAGCGCAGCAAAGCCCTCGCGAATGGCGGCATCGGTCATAGAGGAAATCCACAGCCGATCAACCGGCTTTTTGCATCCGGCCTGATCGTAGATATAGCGAAAAATCAATTCGCCCTCACGGCCGCTGTCCGTCGCACAGACGACGCGCTCAATCTCCGGATCGCGCAGCAGCTTTTTCAAAACGGAAAACTGCGCGCGCGTCTTAGAGATGACCTTGGTTTTAAGCGTTTCTGGCAGCATGGGCAAGGCGTCCATCGTCCATTTTTTCCAGGCCGGGTTCAACTCATCCGGATCGCAGAGCGTCACCAGATGCCCCACGGCCCAACTGACAATGTACTCATCCCCGATGATCATGCCCTCGCCCTGGCCGCGCACACCCAGTACCCGCGCAATATCGCGCCCGACGGACGGCTTTTCCGCCAGCACCAGCGTCTTGCCCATGACTTTCCTCCATTACTCAAACAGCCTGCGGCTCTGCGCCCCAAAGCGGGCTAATCCCCACTCCAAATTGGCGCACCGGACTATGCCTCGTCCGGTGCGCCTTTTATCGGTTGTTATAAACGTATGTATGCGCCCGTCAATCCGGAATTTCACGCGTATACCATTCCACCTGCGCGCCCAGATGCCGAAGCTTTTCATCGATTTTTTCATACCCGCGGTGAATAAAGTGGGCGTTGGCAATCTCGGTCGTACCCTCGGCAATCAGCCCGGCCACAACCAGCGCCGCGCCCGCCCGAAGATCAGTCGCCGTGACCGGCGCGCTCACCAGCCTGTCCACGCCGTCCACAATGGCCACGCGGTCAACAATGCGGATATTCGCGCCCATACGGCGCAGCTCGTCTACATAGCGGAAGCGCGCCTCATAGATATTTTCCGTCACAACACTGGTACCGCCCGCGATGGAGAGCAGGCTGACCAGCGGCTGCTGAAGATCGGTCGGAAAGCCCGGGTAATATTGCGTCTTGACATTGATGCCGCGCAGAAACCCTTCGCCGCGCACATGAATGCGGTCGTCCTCATCGTGAACGTATACGCCCATTTCCAACAGCTTGGCTGAAAGCGACTCCATATGATAGGGAATCGCATCGGTGATGACCACATCGCCGCCGGTCGCCGCAGCGGCAATCATCAGCGTGCCGGTTTCGATCTGGTCGGGAATGATGGCATAGGTCGATCCATGCAGCGCCCGACCGCCGCGAATGCGGATGATATCCGTGCCCGCGCCCTTAACCCCGGCGCCCATGCTGCCTAGGAAATTGGCCAGATCGACGATATGCGGCTCCTTGGCTGCGTTGTGAATAGTCGTACTGCCCTCGGCAAACACCGCCGCCAGCATGGCGTTGATGGTCGCCCCCACACTGGGCATATCCAGATGAATATCCGCGCCGTTCAGATGCTCGCCCGTCACCGTCAGAACGCCGCGCTGCGTGTTGACATCCGCCCCCAGCGCCATCCAGGCCTTGACCGTCTGATCGATCGGCCGCGCGCCGATATCGCACCCGCCGGACATGGGAACCTCTGCCCGGCCAAAGCGAGCCGTCAGAACCGGTGCCAGGTAATAGCTGGCGCGCATCTTCCGGGCCAGCTCATAGGGCGGATTATAGCGATCGACCGTCGTGGGATCCACCGTCATGGTGCTGCCGTCAAAGCAGACCTTCGCGCCCAGCCACCTGAGCATATCAATAAGAACATGGACATCGGCAATATCAGGCAAATTTTCGATCGTGCAGGGAGAATCGGCCAGAAGCGCCGCTGGAATCACAGCCACAGCCGCGTTCTTTCCGCCGCTGACCTTAACCTCGCCGTGCAGCGGGATACCGCCCCGGATCGAGAAAAATTCTTGTTTTGACATGATAAAACGCCGGTTTTCCGGCACTCCCATCTATTTTTCAGCGATGACAATGCGGGCAGCCTTCACAGCAGGCGTCCCGATCGGCATTCGAATACTTCATATTGCCAAAGGCGCACGAACCCTGCCAGGAGCGCTTCACGCTACCGCCGCACTTCGGGCAGAGCGCCTCATCGCGCCGTTCAATCGTCGTCATGAGTTCAAACTCATGGCCGCATTGCTCACAAATGTACTGATAAAGAGGCATACGGACACCTCCCTCTATTATTCCGGTTTTATTATAAACGCTTTAACGGTTAAAGGCAAGGAAAAGCAGGTAAAAACGCGCATTTTTTACGCAGGATTGCCGCAAATCGGCGCTTTTTCATTTTTTCCGGCTCAATCGCTGCTCATTTTTTGCCATTTTCAAAAATGCGGCAGGAACTTGCCCCTTCCAGGCCGAATTGACATAGCAGAAGGATTCGCCGCTTACCGGCTTGATTGAAGGAGGATTTTAAGTCCATGCAGCGTCACATCCGCCTCAGGGGTGAAACACTTTCCTATACTCTTTTGCAGACCGGCCGACACTCTCTCGAGCTGCGCGTGCTGCCCGGGGAGATTCGCCTCTTTACGCCCTCGGCCTATCCACTGCGCGCCGCTGACCAGTATGTAGCCGAGCACATCGCCTGGATTCATGAGGCCCAGGCCCGCTTTGCCGCCTATGCCGACCGCGAGCGCGCCACCTTCCCCATGACGGAGGGAATGCTCGTCCCCGTCGAGGGACAGTATCTGACGCTGCATCTGATCGCCGCCGACGAAAACCGCGCCGAAATCACCGACGGGCACATCAATCTTTATGGCGTGCTGCTTGACCCGGAGACGGTAAGCGCCCGCCTGCGCGCCCTGCTGATCGAACGAGCCACCCAGCGGTTAAACGAGCGCCTTGAATATTACGCCCCGCTGATCGGCCGCCATCCCGGCCGCGTCGCCATTCGAGAGCAGCGCACCAAATGGGGAAGCTGCTCCAATAAAGGCAACATCAACTTAAATTGGAAGCTCATCATGGCCCCGCCCGAGGCACTGGATTATGTGATCATTCACGAGCTGTGTCACCTCTACGAATTCAACCATTCGGATAAGTTCTGGCAGCGGGTGGAACTCTATCAGCGCGATTACGCCCACTGGCGCGATTTTCTGCGCAGCGGCTGGAATCATCCCTTCAAATGAATAAGCGAACCAAGCCGCCAAAAAGCGCTTGCTCAGGCCGCCGCCGTGGTGTATAATAGTAAAAAAGCATCACAAAGGAGTGTTCTAACATGGATATGATTAAAAAGATTTCCGCTCTGGGCGTCGTCCCTGTCATTAAGCTGACCGACCCGGCCAACGCCGTGCCGCTGTGCCGCGCTCTGTCCCGCGGCGGCCTGCCGGTGGCCGAAATCACCTTCCGCACCGCTGCCGCCGAGGAATCCATCCGCCGCGTGGCGCAGGAGCTGCCCGAAGTGCTGGTCGGCGCCGGCACCGTGCTGACGACCGAACAGGCCGACAAGGCCATGGCCGCCGGCGCGAAGTTCATCGTCACCCCCGGCTTCAACCCCGAGGTGGTCGGCCACTGCGTCGATAAGGGCTATCCGATCTTCCCCGGCT
>CAYOTH010000068.1:0-7845 GCA_964406835.1 uncultured Oscillospiraceae bacterium | reverse complement strand
GCGCATGAGCCCCGTCGTCCGATTAGCGGACTGGTCCCCGGAAATTACCGGGATGCATCCCGCAACCTTCCGGTTCATCCCTCCCTGTGTGATTCGGGCTTCGACCCGATCCGGCAACACACACAGACATCTGTACTCACAGACTCATATAGTATACTCCATACCCGGCCAATACACAAGCAATTTTTGTGTAAATTTATTTCTTTCTCGTTAAAACACGCTCAAATTTCTTTTCAAAAGCCCGCGTCTCATTTTTCTTCACAGTGAAATAACATCATGCAGGATTTTGTCCTCCGCCGTCGAATAGTTTAGCATACAAACACGTGCATCTCTAAAAGGAGTGTTCTGTCTATGAAAAAGCATTACGACGTCGCTGCCTACATCTGGCCGGCCTATACCGGAGACGAGCCGCGCACGCGCATGTTCTGGCCGGAAGGGCTGGGCGAATGGCAATCGGTCAAGACGGCCGGCGCTAAATTTCCCGGCCACAACTGGCCGCGCCGCCCACTCTGGGGCTATGTCAACGAGGCTGATCCCATGGTCATGCAGATGCAGATCGACGTAGCGCTTTCACACGGCGTCAACGTCTTTATTTATGACTGGTACTGGTACGACCGGCGTCCCTTCCTTGAAAACTGCTTAAACAACGGCTTTCTCAAGGCCAGGAACTGCCGCGATATGAAGTTCTATCTCATGTGGGCCAATCACGACGCCAACACGCTCTGGGACAAGCGCATTTCCTCCTCGGTCAATACGGTCATCTGGCAGGGCGCTCAGCCGCGCGAAGAATTTGAGCGCGCCATGCGCCACGTTGTCAAGGACTACTTTACGCTTCCTAATTATTACACCATCGACAGCAAGCCCGTTTTCATGATTTACGACGTCCCCAACCTGGTGCGCGGGCTGGGCGGGCTGGAGGCAACAAAGCAGGCCATCGCCTGGCTGCGCGAGGAATGCACGCGTGCGGGGTTGCCGGGACTGCACCTTCAGTTCACCATGTGGAGTGAAAAAGCCACCAATATTTCCGGCGTGGACAGCGAAAAGAACACGACGGCCTCCGCCTTCAATGCGCTGGGCTTTGACAGCTGCACGCATTATCAGTTTGTCCACTTCACCAACATCGACCGTTCCTATCCGGATGTGCTGGGCGACGTTGCCAGCGAATACGCTCGCCTGGACGCCACGCTCCCCTTCCCCTATTTCCCGCACGTCAGTGTCGGCTGGGACAACAATCCCCGCTTTGACGCCTTCCGGCCCGGCATATTGCGCGACTGCACGCCTGAAAACATTGAGCAGGCGCTCCTTCAGGCCCGCGCCTACGCCGACGCCCATCCCGATCAGCCACCGCTGATTACCATCAACAGCTGGAACGAATGGACTGAAAGCAGTTACCTGGAGCCGGACGACCAGAATGGCTATGGCTATCTGGAGGCCATCAAGCGCGTTTTCGACAGCAAGGAGGACTGATATAATATGAAGCTTCTCAACACGCTCTATAAACTGACCCGCGAAGGGCAGCTGCGTGTGGCCTACTTCGGCGGTTCCATCACCGAGGGCGGCGATGCGCTGGGCTGGCGCGGCCGCACAACCGCCTGGCTTCAGGAAACCTGGCCCGAGGCTTGCATTACCGAAATTCAGGCGGCCATCGGCGGCACCGGTTCCGATCTGGGAGCCTACCGCTGCGATCACGATGTCATCGCGCACAAACCTGATTTGACGTTTATCGAATTTGCCGTCAACGATTATTCCACCCAACCCGAGCTTGTGCGGCGCAACATCGAGGCCTGCGTGCGCAAGATCATGCGCGCCAATCCTCATGGCGAAATCATGTTTGTCTATACGAGCACCAAGGCCATCTCTGATCGCCTGGCCGAGGGAACACCCTTTCTCTCGCGCGAGATTGACGAGGAAATCGCCCGCTATTACGGCTGGCCCAGCGTCGATATCGGCACGCCCCTGGTCGAAGCCGTTGCCCGGGAGAACGGCGACTGGCTCAAATACACCAACGACAACGTTCATCCCAACGCGCAGGGCTATGCCTTCTGCGCGCAGGCCGTCATTGATGCGCTGTCCGAGCTTTTGAAGGGCGATGCGCTCAGCGTGCAGGTGGGGTACTCTCTGCCCAATCTCATGACGAGCGACGCGCCCGAAAACGCGCATCTCTGCGATGCCCTGCCGCTATGCGTGCAATCCGCTCAGCCGGACGCCGCCACTGTACAAGGCTGGACAAAGCTGGACATGACGCTCAGCAACCGCTGGCCGAGCACCATCGGCGCAAACAAGTCGGGTGCGGTGCTGGAAATCCCCTTCAGCGGCCCGGCCATCAGCCTGTATTACATGATTGCCCGTGATTCGGGCATCGCCGAATGGCAGATTGACGGCGGCGACTGGCACACACTCAACACCTTTGACCATTACGCTCTGAGCTTTGACCGCGCCGCCTTCCGAACGCTGGCCGACGATCTTTCTCAGGGCGAGCACACACTGACGGTTCGCGTCTCTGCCGAGAAGGACGAGCGTTCCAACGGATACTGGCTCCGCCTGGGCGCTTACGGAATCTGCTGAATCGATCTGTCACCGAATCTGTGAGGAGGGATTTTCATGAATACCGTCTGGACTGAAAACAACATCATCCCGATCGTCAATGAATACGACGTCTGCGTTGTTGGCGGCGGCGTAGCGGGCGTGGCAGCGGCCCTGTCGGCGGCTCGCGAGGGCGCGCGCACCTGTCTGATCGAGAAGGAATACGCGCTGGGCGGCCTGGCAACGCTGGGTTTGATCGTCTATTATCTCCCGCTGTGCGACGGCAAGGGTCGTCAGGTCATCGCCGGCATCAGCGAGGAGTTGCTCAAGGCCTCGATCAAATACGCGCCCGGCGACCTGCCCGCCTGTTGGGCCGACCCGCAGGGCGATCCCGAAGAGCGCAAGACGAGCCGCTATAAAACCAAATTCGAAGCCGCGCCCCTGGCCATTGCCATGGAGGAAATGCTGCTTGAATGCGGCGTTTCGCTGATTTACGACAGCCGGTTCTGCGGCGTCCACCGGGAAAACGGCCACATCGACGGCGTCATCATCGAAAACAAATCCGGCCGTCTGGGCCTTGGCGCGCGCATGGTTATCGATGCCACGGGCGACGCCGACGTCTGCCATGCTGCCGGCGAGAAAACCGTCTCCTGGGCCGGAAACGTCTGCACGGGCTGGTATTTTGCCAACGGCCAGAACGGCCTTCAGCTGCGCGCCTGCTCAGATCCCATTCACGGCGGTATTCCCGCCGGACATCGCCGTTATGCCGGAGATCGCTGTGAGGATGTCACACAGCACGCCATTGACGGACGGCGCATGATGATGGCCGATATCAAAAAACTGCGCGCCAACGGCGACGAAACCGCCTATCCCTATCTCATTCCCACCTACGACGGCATGCGCATGACGCGGCGTCTGAGCGCCTCCTACACGCTGGACGAAAGCGAAGCCTTTGTCGATTTTGAGGACAGCGTGGGCCTGACCGGCGATTGGCGCAAATACGGCCCGGTCTTTGCGTTGCCCTGGCGCATCATGATGGGCGTCGAAAACGACAATCTGGCAGCCGCCGGACGCTGCATCAGCGTCACCAACGACATGTGGGATATCACACGGGTCATTCCGACTGCCGCACTGACCGGCGAAATCACTGGTCTGGCCGCCGCCATGGCCGTGCGTCGGGGCATTACGCTGCCCGAGCTCAGTGTGCCGCTGCTTCAGGATGCCCTCCGAAGCAAGGGCAATATCCTCGAAAAGCCGTAATGCGGCAATTGACTCGCCTTTCATCCCTCTGCCCAGGCCATCGATCGGCTGCATGGCAGGACGTTTTTCTCCACAAAGCCACCGTAACCACCGCATTCGTAAAGTCCGCAGGATATTTCTAAAAAACAGGCCTTGAAGAGGTTCATCTCTCTTTAAAGCCTGTTTTTTCTGCCCCAAGCTAAACTCCTGAAAGCACTGCCTTATCGGCCCAATCCAGCTCCCCTAGCTGCTGACAAAATGCTCTGCCGGGCAAGCTAGCTCAAATATCTTCTGTTTTGGGAACACCGGATTGATAACGAATCCATCCTATCACGACATGATCGTTATCCCTGTGCGGGACAAAGGAAGCGGCATCGGACATGTTCAATCTGTCACACAATTTGGTAAGATCGTAATACACCATCTTCTGTCCACAAAAGGCACACAGACTGAATGTTGGCGGCTGTTTCTTCTTTATATTTACAAACAAGCGCCTCGTCAGCCGTTTCACCCTGCTTGATATCCTCCCCCAGCAATGCCTATTCGCATCCACCTTGATCGTACTGAACAAGAACCTTTTCAGCCTTCACCAGAACGCCTGCGCTTCTGACCTCAAAGAGATAATCCTGCCCTTGAAAAGGACATCAGTCACGGCATGCCTTCCCTTCTATCTGTGCTCTAAAAGGCGAAGCCGTTCCGATAGGGAATCAATTTGCTCATCCGCAACGCCCTGGCCAAGCTCAGCGCTTTGATATTTCGCCAGCCCGCTTTTAACCCAAATGGTTTTCATGCCCAAGGCCTTGGCCGGAGCCATATCATTGTCCAGCCGATCTCCAACCATCACGCTATCCTCTGCGCGGCACCCGGCCAGTTCAAGGGTCTTTTCAAAAATCTCTTTGCCTGGCTTGGACGCGCTGATTTCTGCGAAGGCGGCGATGACATCAAAGTATGGACGCCCCCAGCCGCCAGGCGCTGCGCGGTTCCGCACTTCTGGTCGGCGATAATGCCAAGATGGTATCCCCTGTCACAAAGAACCGGCAATGTGCTATAGGCCTCGGCGTAAGGAACTTCATCTTCCGAATGCCACGGCGTTTTCACTAAACCCAAGTGTTTGATGGCGGCAGAATGGACGTCAAGTCCTGCCTGAGCGAAGGCAAGGCACATCGCCTCAAATTGCTCCACAGTAATCGATGTGCCGGAAAGCATATCCCGCACTTGATGGGCATAAGCTTCGGTTTCGTCACCAAGCATAGAACCGACATCGAAGAAAATCCACTTGACCATAGCATCCCCCAACAGACTCCCTGTGTTCCCTTTGCCCTCTTGTCAGTCTCATGACGCTGCGCCTTCACTCTTCCTGCGGCGCACGGTAATGCTCGACCGCATAGCGATACTGTTCTTCAAAAGCGGCAATCGCCTGACGGCTGATCCGGCGCAGGGGCAATAACATATCAAACGCATGAAAGCCGGAAGAATACACATCCACCTGAGTTGGGATGCCCTCATTCTTCAAATTCTCAATATAAGTCAGCGTTTCGCAGTAAAACGGCTCCCTGTCGCCCACAAACGTATAGCCGGCGGCAGATTCCTGTAATCAGTCTGCCGGGCCGACGAGGCATAGGGCGGAATGTCTCCGGAAACATTTTTCAAATAAAGCTTCCAGGCCACATGATTGTAGGCTGTATTCCATGAAATGCCGTGGTTATTCCAGGAAGAATCGGTGTCTCTGTGATCCAGCATGGGATACAGCGGCATCTGAAAGGCTATCTTCACTTCTCCACGATCCCGCACCAGCATACACAGCGCCGCCGTCAGCCCGCCGCCTGCGCTCTCGCCGCCCACCATAATCTGATCGTCCGCGCAACCCAGCTCGTCTGCATGGTCTTTCAAATACATCAGCGCAGCATAGCAATCCCTGAGCGCCGCCGGATATGGCGCTCGGCCCGCGAGACGATATTGAGGCGAAATCACCACCGCGCCATATTCACTGACCAACCGTTTGGCCCGGGACATGAAAACCATGCCCGCCATGCCGACAGCATATCCGCCCCCATGAATCCACAAAATGCCGGGTGTTTGCTCCCAGGGACGCAGGCAATCCGTGGGCTTGAGGATCAGGAGCTTCATGTTATAATCGCCTGAAGGGATGTAAGTTTTCGTAACCGTGTATTTTCTAGCCATAAATACTCCTTACCACCATGAATAAGCCCTATGCGATTGATTTTACTTTTGAATCCGAATGGCAAAATAAGCGGAATATGCCCAAGCACACTGAGGAGCGAAAACAGCATATGCGAGAAGTTATGCTACCAACGGAAATCAGCCTGACGATCTCCATCTCCAACTGCCGCTTTCGCTGTCACGGCTGCCATTCGGCGTATCTCCAGCAGGATATTGGAAAGCCACTACCGCCAGACCTGATGACGCTGCTTCGCCGCTACGAAGGATAGATCACCTGCGTCTGCTTCATGGGACGAAGGACGGAATCCCGCGCACCTTCGGGAAGCGCTACAAATTGTCCGGTGCCACGGCCTGAAAACCTGCCTGTACAGCGGATGCGAGAGCGTGAAACCATTCTGCGATCTGCTTCCGCTGCTGGATTATCTCAAATTGGGCGAGTATCAGCCGGACAGGGGGCGGTCTGGATTCGCCGAATACCAATCAACGGTTCTATCGTATCATAAACGGCGCGTAGATCGATACCACGAATCTTTTTCGGAGGGAAAGAGTATGATCGGAAAACTTTGTGATGTGTGCGGAAAGCACGAAGCTGTGCAGATCGCCTGCAGCGCATACGGTGCGACGTCGTATGCTTTCTGCACGGAATGCCTGTCTAAAGAGTTGGAGCCTTACGGCGCAGTCGTTTCCTGTATCGCCTGCGCCGGGCATTTTCCAAAGGACATCCGCAGAGAATACGTCGAAGACGTGCGCAGGATGCTCCCGCTCTGGGGCAAAACGGAGGAAGAATTCATCCGGGATGTTGAAACGATGATCGATCAAGAAAAGGAGGAATATCCATGTCCATGATTCTGGGCGTTCAGCCCGACGTGCCGACCGAAACCAACGAGCGCGGCGGCAAGCAGTCCGCCACGCCGTATGCATTCCACTTTCTTCCGCCACATGCCATCTTTGCCGCTGCGGAGGTTGCGAAATACGGCGCGGAGAAGTACGGCGAAATATAGCAGAATCGCAACTACAAAAAGATTCCCGCCGAGGAACATGTGAACCATGCTATCCAGCATCTCTACGCCTATCTTGCTGGCGATACCAGCGACGATCATCTGGCGCACGCCATTCTGCGCGCAATGTTCGCCTTCGAGGTCGATCATGAGCAAGACCGAACTGACGGCTTCGCCTGAACCTCTGCGGATTCTGGCAGCCGATCTGTCGCTTCGCTGTCCGGGCTTTGCCATTTAGCGGTATGAGGGTGGAAACGTTCAAATTGAGCGCCTGTGCCATCTGAACACGCGAAACAGCAAAGCCAGCCATGGCGAAGTCCTCACCGCCATCTACGATCTGCTCTGCGAATAGTCTGAGGACATCGACGTGTTCGTGCGGGAAAAGGGTTTCTCTCGATTCCCGCACGAAACGCAGGCACTGTTCAAGGTGGTAGGCATCGCCGATCTGGCCGCATGGCAGAAATGCTGCGCAGTCTACGAAGAAGTTGCTCCATCCACCGTCAAAAAGCTGCTGGTCGGCAGCGGTAAATCATCCAAGGAAGAGGTCGCCGCCGCATAGCATCGTTTTGTCGGCGAACACGTCTATCAGACGGATGATGAAAGTGACGCGGCGGCAGTAGGCATCGCCTGGCTGCTTCGAGGAAATTTCTAATAGAAAATAGGAGTTAACCATGCTAACTACACCCCTGAAGTTCATTCACATCGGGTTCGGGAATATGCTCTGCGCGAACAAAGTCACCGGCATCATGCCGCTCGGTTCTGCCGCAGCCAAACGGCTAATCAAGGAGTCCAAGGAAAATCGGCAGTACGTCGATATGACCAGCGGTCATGCGGCTAAATCCTATCTGTTGCTGGACGACGGCCGCTAGGTCGGATGCGGCATCAGCTCCAAAACCATCGTGCA
>CAYOTH010000067.1:0-7889 GCA_964406835.1 uncultured Oscillospiraceae bacterium | reverse complement strand
GGCAAAGGTGACCATGCGCCCGGCCGCGTCAGCATCGGCGTGATAGTGGTTCTCCTCATGCAGGCGGCTGGAGCGCTTGATGGCCAGCGTGTGGACGGTGATGCTCTCCGGCGCAAGGGAAATGGTTTTCTCAAGCGACCGGGCAAAATCATCCTCCGTTTCGCCGGGCAGCGCGGCAATCAGATCCATGTTGATGTGCGAGATACCGGCTGCGCGGGCCAGTTCATAGGCGTCAATCGTCTGCTGGGCGGTATGGGCGCGGCCAATGAGGTGCAGCGTTTCGTCGGAAAAAGTCTGCGGGTTGACGCTGATACGCTCGATGCGGCGCTCCTTGAGTACGCGCAGCTTATCTTTGTCGATGGTATCGGGGCGTCCGGCCTCGACAGTCCATTCCCGCGCGCCGGGGAAGAGGCGCAGCGCTTCGTCCAGCAGGCCGGCCAATTGCACGGCGTTAAGCGAAGTGGGCGTGCCGCCGCCCATGTAGGCGGCGCGGATCTTATAGCCCAGCTCGTTCATAAGCGAGGCGCCCAGCGCCATTTCCCGCTTGAGCGCCTTGAGATACGGCTCAACCAGCGCGCCGTTTCCCAATTCACCCGAGGCAAAGGAACAGTAGGTGCAGCGCGTCGTGCAGAAGGGGATGCCCAGATAGAGGTCATACTCGTTATCGGGCGTATCGATCAGGCCGCGCTGCATATCCAGAATATCGCAGAGCAGCTGCGCTTTGTCGGGAGAAACATAGAAGCGTTCCTGCATGGCCGTGCGGGCTGCTTCGCCGTCGAGGCCTTCCTCACGCAGTTCGTACATCAGTCGCGTGGGACGGATGCCGGTCAGCGAGCCCCAGGGCGGCGTGTTGCCGGTGAGGCGGCGCATCAGCAGAAAGCAGCCGGTTTTGACGGCGCGCTTCAGGCAGCGCTTTTCTTCCAGGCCGCCCAGGACGATGGGTGCGGCGTGCTGAAGGGAAATCCCTTCTGAGGAAAAGTGTTCGACCCATTGATCGCCTTCGGCTGTGTGCGTGTGTGTGATGGTCTTGTCCCCCTCGTTGGGACGGATATCGACTATGCCATAAAACAGGCGGATGACTTCGCACAGTTCGTTGAAAAATTCAGGGAGATTGGTTTCGAGACGAATCATGATAGCTCCTTGTCCGGCTGTCACATATGCCAGCGCGTGGCAACGGCGTCCAGTGAATCGGAGGGGCCGTGGCCGGGGTAAAGGGTCAGCGAGCGTTCCAGGCTGAGGATGGTTTTGAGCGATTTCATCAGCTGATGCAAATCGCCGCCCGGGAAATCATAACGGCCGTAGCCCTGGGCAAAGATCGTGTCGCCTGTGAAGACGGCTTGCGCCTTCCGGCAAATCAGCGTGACGCCGCCCAGCGTGTGGCCGGGCGTGTGCAGGCCCTCAAACGGTATGCCCGCGGCATAGAACGCAAAGCGCTCGTCTGAGGGATACGGTTCGTCGGCCTGTGCGGGGGCGAAGGCTCGCGTGCAGACGCTGGCCTCATAGAGGCTCAGCCCGGCCTCCTGAAGCATGGGCGCATCGCAGGGATGGACATGGATGCGCGCGCCGTACTTTTCCTTGAGCGTGGCCGCCGAGAGAATGTGATCGAAATGGCCGTGCGTCAGCAAAATATCGGTGAGTGTGCGTCCGGTCTGCGCGATGGCTTTCTCCAGCGCGGGAAGATCGTCGCCGGGGTCGATGATCAGCATGTCGCGACGGCTGTCGTCATAGAGCAGATAGGCATTGGCCTGATAGGAGCCGCAAATCAGCGGCATGATGCAGATCATGGCAAATCAGAACCCTTTCTTGCTGTCCAGCAGAATCGTTACGGGGCCGTCGTTGACCAGTTCGACCTCCATATGTGTGCGGAATCGGCCGGTTTCGACAGTCAATCCGCTTTCGAGCAGCATATCCTTGAGGCGGATAAACAGTTGCTCGGCTTCTTCGGGGCGCGCGGCCTCCGAAAAGCTGGGACGACGGCCGTGACGTGCGTTGCCCAGGAGCGTGAACTGGGAAACCAGCAAGACGCTGCCGCCCACATCAGAGAGGGAGAGGTTCATCTTGTCCTCATCGTCCTCAAAAACGCGCAGGCCGGCAATTTTGGCGGCGCAGTAGGCGGCGTCGGATTCGGCATCGCCTGCCTGAACGCCCACCAGAACCATAAAGCCTGAGGCGATTTGTCCCACCGTTTCATGATCGACGGTGACGCGGGCACGGGTGACTCTCTGTATAACACAGCGCATGATTGAAGACTCCTTTCCGAAAAGCGGCAGGCCGCTTAGTTGTTCGTGCGGAAAACCTCGAGAATATCGCCGCGCTTTAAGAGGCGATTGATGATGTCCTCGAGCTGATTGGTATCCTTGATGGCGATGACCAGATCGATGATGGTCACGCGCTGGGCCTTGCTTTTGTCGGTGCGCGCCGAAACGGCGACAATCGGCACCTCGAGCTGGGCCAGCATGACGGAAATATCGGCCAGCAGGCCAACGCGGTCTCCGGCGATCACGCGGATGCCGGCCTCATAGCCAGCACCTGATTCGCTTTCCCAATGGACGTTGATAAAGCGTTCCGGCTCGAGCATCATTTCGTCCATGTTGGTACAGTCGCGCCGGTGGATGGAAACGCCGCGCCCACGTGTAATGTAGCCGACGATGTCGTCGCCGGGCAGGGGGTTGCAGCAGTGGGCAAAGCGAACCAGCATGCCGGGGTCGCCCTCGACGATGACGCCCTGCGTGTGATGCGCGTTGCTCTTTTTCTCGTCCTTGGAGGGCGCGGGTGCAACCGGCTTAATTTCCGGTATGGCCTCAGTGTGGGTGTTTTTGCGCATTTCCTCAACCAGGCGGTTGATAATCTGCGCCGAGGACAGGCCGCCAAAGCCTACGGTGACGAAAATATCGTCCAGCGAATGCAGCGTATAGCGACGGAAGAGTGAATCAAGGTAATCCGATTTGGTCAGCTGTCCCAGGGAATAGCCCAGACGCTTGGCTTCGCGCTCGAGCATATCGTGGCCTCGGGCGGCGTTTTCATCGTGCAGCTCGCGCTTGAAATAGGCGCGGATTTTCGTTTTGGCATCGCTGGTTTTGGCCAGCTTGAGCCAGTCCTGCGAGGGGCCGTGCGAGGTGGACGAGGTGAGGATTTCGACGAAATCGCCGGTGTTCAGCGGGGTATCCAGCGTGACGATGCGCCCGTTGATTTTGGCGCCCACGCACTTGTTGCCGATGGCCGAGTGAATGCGATAGGCAAAATCGATGGGCGTGGCGCCCTTGGGAAGATTGACGACGTCGCCCTTGGGCGTGAAGACAAAGACCTCGTCGCTGAACAGATCGACGCGTAGCGCATCCATAAATTCATTGGGATCCCGAGCATCGTTCTGCCAGTCCAGAATCTGGCGCAGCCAGTACAGCTTGTCATCCAGCGTGTCGGCCTGCTTGCCCTCTTTATAGCGCCAGTGCGCGGCAATGCCGTATTCAGCGGTGCGGTGCATTTCGAAGGTGCGGATCTGCACCTCGAAGGTTTGTCCGCGCAATTCGCCGCTTGTTCCCACGACCGTCGTATGCAGCGACTGATACATGTTGGCCTTGGGCATGGAGATATAGTCCTTGATGCGCCCCGGCACCATCGTCCAGAGGGTGTTGACGATGCCCAGTGTGGAATAGCAGTCAGGCACCGTATCCACCAGAACGCGCACGGCGAACAGATCGTGAATCTGATCGAAGGTCTTGTTCTGGGTTTTCATCTTGCGATAGATGCTGTAAAAATGCTTGGGGCGGCCGCTGATTTCGGCGTGGATTCCGGCAGCGTCCAACTGAGTTTGCAGCTGTTCGATGACCAGCTGAACGACGTGCTCGCGTTCCTTGCGCTTGGCACCGATCAGCTCGACCAGCTTATAATAGCCGTCCGGGTCGATATAGCGCAGCGACAGGTCTTCCATTTCCCACTTGATGGCAAAGATACCCAGGCGATGGGCCAGCGGGGCATAGACATCGAGTGTTTCGCGGGCAATGGCGGCCTGACGCTCGGGCTTTTGGTATTTGAGCGTGCGCATGTTGTGCAGCCGGTCGGCCAGCTTGATGAGCACAACGCGAATGTCCTTGCCCATGGCTAGGAACATTTTGCGCAGCGATTCGGCCTGCTGCTCCTCGCGGGAGGTAAAATCCAGCCGGGAGAGCTTGGTAACGCCATCTACCAGCAGCGCTACTTCCGCGCCAAATTCGCGCTCGACAATATCCAGCGTGATGGCCTTGTTGTCCTCCACGCAGTCGTGCAGGAAGCCGGCGGCAATGGTGGTTGCATCCAGCATGAGATCGGCCAGCGTGCCGGCAACGCTGATGGGATGGATGATGTAAGGCTCGCCTGATTTGCGCATCTGCCCTTCGTGGGCCTTGCGTGCAAACTGATAGGCCTTTTCGACCAGAGCCGCATCGTCTTCGTGATGATATCGAGCCACTTTGGCCAGAATTTCATCAACGGCGGCGCGATGGGGATCCGCCTGTTCGAGTTTATAATCAGTGCCATCCGGAATATCGGCCACTTGGATCACTCCTTATTCTGCGGCATAGTCGTGAATGCGTTTTAATCGTCTGTACAGCGGGCTGTCCTCCGGGTTACATTTGCGGAAAGCCAGCAGCCGAAGCGAGGCTTTGCTGGGGTCGATGTGGATCAGGTTCATGTCGCTGAGCACGGCCAGGCCGCCCTGAAGCCCGGCATCTTCGTTGAGAGCGCCGCTTCGCGCCGTTTCGCGCTCAATGTCGGACAGCGTCATGCGGATGAGCGGACGATCGCCAAAGCGCCGCACGGCGACATAAAGCGCGCGCAATTGCTCGATGCCGTAAAGCTCGCTCATCCAGCTGTCGCTTGCTCTGCGTCCTATGGCGACGATTTCGCCCTGAGGCAGCGCGGCAAAAGCTTCGGGCGGCGCGTCCCAAAGAACGACGCGGCGGTAGGCAATGTCCGGCTTTCCGGCAGGACAGAGGCAGACGGCATTTTGGGATGTGGGCTTGTCCGGCCAGGCACCGCAAAAGGCATTGACCCGTCCGGTCAGGTCATAGGCCGTCAGGAAGGAGAGAAGCGCCTGAGCGCCCTGCAGCGTCGAAACGGCGATGATCGTTCCCTCGGGGCTTTCATTAAGCCAGTTGCGCAGCTGATTTTCGGAAATGAGACGCGCATTGGCCGAGGGTGGATTTAACTCATTATTATAAAGGATGTCTGTTAAATATGTGCGCAAATAACGCGTATACTTTCCGGTGAAACGCGCAAAAACCTTGGGCGTCGGTTCATCCAGGAAGGTCTTGACCTCGCATTGAAGACTGACGCGGCCGCGCCATTCGTTGAGCGCGGGGACGTAGAGCATATCGCGTTCCGATCCGGCGATGTCCCCGGCCAGCGCGCCCTGTCCAAAGCAGATGCCCTGCATGTGCGCGCCGTTTTGCTCAAGCTGCACCTGAAGCTGCGCGCCGTCCCGGCCGACGGCCCGCGCTGAATCGATGAGCGCATGGGTCAGAAGAACCGGTGCGGGGTTTCCCCAGCCGGTGGGCTGAAGCCGCTCCATCAGGCGCACGCTCTCCTCGTCAATGGCGTCAAGCGGCGTGCTCAGGTCGTATTCCAGCTCGGGAATGTAGTCGTCCGGCTCGGTGTGCTCGCGCAGATAATCGTCCAGCCGAGCGATAAATTCGTCCAGGTGCTCGCGCGGCATGGCCAGTCCCGCAGCCTGGCGATGTCCGCCGAAACGGGTCATGAGATCGGCGCAGGAGGAGAGCGCTTTGAAGATGTCCACGGCCGGTATGCTGCGGCAGGAGCCGACGCACACGCCCTCTGATTCGGCCAGCAGCACCACCGGATAGTGGTACTCCGTCACCAGCCGAGAGGCCGCCAGACCGATGACGCCCGAGTTCCAGCCGCTGCCGCACAGCACGATGGCCCTGTGATCGATCAGGCTGTAGCCGTTCATCATTTCGAGGCATTCGTGCAGCACGGCCTGCTCTTCCTGGCGGCGGCGCGTGTTTTCACTTTCCAGTTCGTCGGCCAGAGAGGTGGCTTCCAGCTCGTCGTCGGTGGTCAGCAGGGTGAAGGCGCGCCGGGCGTCGCCCAGTCGGCCGCTGGCGTTGATGCGGGGCGCAATTTGAAAGCCGATGTTGCCGGCCGTCAGCGTGCGCCCGGTGAGCGAGGCGCGTTCGATCATGGCGCGCAGTCCCAGACGAGGCTGCGTGTTGATGCGCTCCAGTCCCACGGATACGATGATGCGGTTTTCGTCGGTAAGCGGCACCAGATCGGCGACGGTGGCCAGCGCGGCCAGATCGACATACGCCAACGCGTCCTCCAGCCCGCCAAGCGCGCAGACCAGCTTGAAGGCCACGCCTGCGCCGCATAGCGAGGGGAACGGATAATCGTTCAGCAGCGGGTTGACGATGGGGCAGGCGGGGAGAATGTCGCCGGGACGATGGTGATCGGTCACAATGACGTCCAGTCCGAGCGAGCAGGCCGTTTCAATTTCATGAACGCAGCTGATGCCGCAGTCCACGGTGATCAGCAGGGATGCGCTTTGAGCAATGGCTGTGATGGCCGCGTCGTTGAGGCCGTATCCCTCGGCGTGCCGGTCGGGAATATAGTGCGTGCAGTCCAGTCCCAGAGAACGCAGATAAAGCGTCAGAATCGACGTGGCGCATACGCCGTCCACGTCGTAATCGCCGTAAACGCAGACGGTTTCTCCGGCCTCACGCGCTGCCCAGATGCGTTTTACGGCAGTTTCCATGCTGCTAAGCCGCATCGGATCATGTAGACGGGCGGTATCGGGACAGAGAAAGGCGCGGGCCTCCTCGGCTGAGGCGACGCCGCGGCGCGTCAGCAGCTGATGCATAAGCTCGGGCATATCGGCAGGACGTTCCCAGCGTGCGCCGTTGCTGCCGCGCTGAATCAGTTTGTGCATGAAGATCTCTCCTTGCTCGGTGGTATAAGCCTGTTTTCACGAAAAAGCGCCTGAGCAAGTGATGCTCTTTCGTGAAAACGCGCTCAAGCCGCGTCTGATTTGAACGGAAACAGCCTTTCCTGCGCGTGACAGGAAAGGCTGTATTCAGGCAATCAGGCCTTGGACTTTTTGGCGGACGAACGGCCCTTGAAGAGGTTCTCGAGGGGCGCGAAGATCTTGCGATCCTTCCACGCCGCCCAGAACTGTCCGCTGAGCATCACGGAGGAATAGACGCCGGCGATCATACCCACGATCAGCGGGAAGACGAACTCGCGGATGGAGTCCACGCCCAGGATGTAGAGCGCGACCAGCGTAATCAGCGTGGTGACGGTAGTGTTGACAGTGCGGGTCAGCGTCTGGCGGATGGAGGCCTCGACGACGATCTTGTGCGTCTCGCCCTTATAGGCCAGCAAGCGGCTGTTCTCGCGGATGCGGTCGAAGATGATGATGGTGTTGTTGATCGAATAGCCGATGATGGTCAGCAGCGCGGCGATGAACGAGGTGTTGAGCTGATAGAAGGCGCGCGCAAATACCATGAAGGAGCACATGATCAGAATATCATGCGCCAGAGCGGCCAGAGCGGCCACGCCGCTGTAGAGATCAAAGCGGATGGCGATGTAGATGAGCATGCATACGAAGACGATCAGGCAGGCCTTGACGGCATTGCCGATCAGATCGCGGCCGGCCGTAGCGCCTACCGTTTCGATGGTCACAAAGCTCAGATCGGCGTATTTGGCCTGAAGCTCTTCCTCAAAGGCCATGCGGCGTTCCTCGGAATCGTCACCCAGATCCTTGGCGCGGATTTCCAGCTGAATGTCTTCGCCCTCGCCTGTCTTTGCGATCTGCGTGTCGTGGATATCGGCGTTCTTGAGCGCGGCTTCGACATCGGCGACATCGAAATCCTCGCCGACTCTGTAGGTCAGCATGGAGC
>CAYOTH010000066.1:0-7893 GCA_964406835.1 uncultured Oscillospiraceae bacterium | reverse complement strand
ATATGCTTTTTCTGTCATTTTTTGAATTGTTAATAGATGGTAAATCAAGCCAATTAAGGCGGTTCTTGTCGTCTTTTTTTCCTTCAAATGTCCCGATTCACGCTTCGATTAACCTTCAATTTACCTTGCGCCCGCGCCTTAAGAACAGCCCATTCATCCTGTCTGCGTCCTGATTTTTGACGGAGTTTCTTCCTTTGTATGAGGGCTAAACGATGCACATTATCGTTCACTACGTTCTGTCCTTTTATCATTCATCGCCATCTGAATGTTCGCATTTTTCTTTTTTACTCAACAACTGATTTTCCCGATGTCCCGTTTGAATTTCCCTGCGCATCGCCTGTTTATCTCCTTCAATAATAAGTAAACACCCCATTTATCAGCGCAAACAGACCTGCTTGCCTGATAAATGAGGTGCCTATTATTCTGAACTAAGCCTTTTCTGACAGTTCTCTGCGCCAGACAGTCAACATGAATGTGATAAAGCAGGCGCTCGAGCCCACGACATCCGAGATGGCTTCCGCCGCAAAAACGCCGGTCGCACCCAGGCCGCAGCGCGGCAGAATGACCGCCAGCGGCGCCACAATGAACGCCTTGCGCAAGAGCGAAAAGAACATGGCCCGGCGCGCCTTGCCCAGCGCCACAAAGCTATGCTGCCCGGACATCTGCATGAACATGAAGACAAACGTGGCAAAATACAGCCGAACAGCCGGAATGCCGACCTCCAGCAGCGCCTCGTCGCTGTTAAAGAGGCGAATCAGCGGTGCGGGAAGTAGCTGAACCACGCCCCAGGCCACTGTGGACATCATCAGCGCGGCAACAACCTGAACGCAGAAACAGGTTTTGACGCGATCCAGCCGCCTGGCCCCATAGTTATAGCTCATAACCGGCGCGGCAGCCTGCGAAAAGCCCGAAACCGGCATCATAATAATCTGGCGGATGGAATTGATCACCGTCATGACTGTGATGTAGACATCGCCGCCATAAAGCCCCAGCATGGCGTTGCACACCGCCTGAACCAGGCTTTCCGTCACGCTCATAGTACAGCTGGATAAGCCAAGGCTGGCAATTTGTCCCATCAGCCGAAAATCTGGCTTCATAATCGCGGGACGCAGCTGAATCAGCGTGCGCCGCCCGGTCAGAAAGGTCAGCGTCCAGACTGCGCTCAGCGCCTGCGAAATAATCGTCGCCAAGGCCGCGCCCTGTACACCCATATCCAGGCCAAAAATCAGCAGCGGATCCAGCACCACATTGGCCAGCGCGCCAATCAGCACGCTCATCATGCCAACTCGTGTAAAGCCCTGTGCGTTGATAAACGGATTCATGCCCAGCGCCGCCATGACAAACGGCGTCCCCAGCAAATAGATGTTGAGATAATCCTGCGCATAAGGCATGGTTTCTTCACTGGCTCCGAACAGCCTGAGCAGCGGCGTTTTGAACACATACCCAAGCGTCATGCAAAGAACGGAAAAAAACAGCAGCATCAGCATGGAATTGCCCATGACGCGCGCAGCCCGGTCATGATCGCCCTCGCCGCGCGCCATGGAAAACAGCGGCGCGCCGCCCTGTCCTGCCAGCGCGGTAAAAGCCGAAATCAGCGTGATAATCGGAAAGGTCAGCCCAACGCCAGCCAGCACAGTCAAGCCAATGCCGGGAATCCGGCCAATGAATATGCGATCAACCACGCTGTAAAGCACATTGACCAGCTGCGCGGCAATCAGCGGCGCGGACATTCGCGTGATGGTCGCCGCGATATTGCCCTGTGAGAAGTCATTTTTCTGCATAAAGCGCTCCTGTAAGCTCCGTTTTCAGTCAAACATGTACTTCTTAGGCGCTCATACGCCTTCCATAAAGCGCTGAACCTCCAAACGTGTGGGCATGGCCGTCTGCGCGCCGGGCGCCGTGGTCGATATGGCTGCGGCGGCATTGGCCAGATCCATCGCCTCTTCAACGGAAAGCCCCTCCGCCAGCCCGGCCGCAAAGCCTGCATTGAAGGTATCTCCGGCCGCCGTGGTGTCCACCGCCTGAACGCGCCGCCCCGCCGCCGGAATCACGCACTCCTTTTCAACCAGCAGCGCACCGCGTGCGCCCCGCTTGTGGAGAACAGCGCGCGCCCCCCGCTCAAGCAGCGTCCTGCAAGCTGCCAGCGCTTCCTCGTCCGTCTCCACACTCATGCCGCTGAGCGTCGCCAGCTCAGTTTCATTGGGGGTCACATAATCGCACAGCGCCAGCAGTTCATCGGGCAGAGGCCGTACCGGCGCCGGGTCAAGCACCACCACGCAGCCCGCCTCATGTGCAAGACGCGCCGCTTCCAACACACCATCAAGCGGCGTTTCCAGCTGGAGCAGAATAACCCGGCAGCCCGCGATGATTTTTTGAGCCGCCTGTGCCGCAGCCTGATCCAGGCAGGCATTCGCACCCGGCACAACCACAATGCGGTTTTCGCCGCGATCATCCACCTCAATCACCGCCACGCCGCTGCTGACGCCCTCGGCCACAGCCACGCCAGCCTCGTCAATGCCCTCGCGTTCAAGCGTCGCCATATACAATTCGCCCTGGGCATCCCGGCCCAAGCGCGCCACAAGACGAACCGCCGCCCCCAGACGAGCCGCCGCCACGGCCTGATTGCCGCCCTTGCCGCCCATGTAGGTTGCAAACGATTCACCTGTCACCGTTTCGCCCGGCGCATGAAAGCGCGCCATGCGCACCGTCAAATCAACATTCAGGCTACCAAATACACAAATATCCCTTTGAGCCACAGTCTCTTCATCCTTTCTTTCCGGAGCCAGAAATTCGTCTTTTCTCGGCCCTCCCCATTTTGCTTTCATTATATCATGTCCTCCGCCGTCCTTCAATGCTTTTTCCCGACCGGTTGGCCAGCTTACACCCAGCGGGCCAATTTTGCCCCAAACAGGTGTGCGCGAATGTGGATAAACCTGTGGATAACTCGTGCTTTTTGTGCATAGTCTGTGTTTTTTCGGCATCGCCTCTAAAATTTCAAAAAGGTTTTCCCAGCGAAGCATTGCGGCTGACATGAGAAAGTCGTATAATAAAAGAACACGACAAAAGGAACAAGGGAGGCGACGGTCATGCGTCTGGAAATGGGCGATCTAGTTCAAATGCGCAAGGCGCATCCGTGCGGAAGCGATCGCTGGACGGTCACGCGCACGGGCGCTGATATAAAAATTCGTTGCGAGGGATGCGGCCGCGTGGTTATGCTTGATCGCGTCGAATTTGAAAAAAGAGTCAGGAAAGTTCTGACGATTCACGAGGAACACTGAAAGAACGAGGAATCGGCTATGGATTGCGCCAAAAATACTCCCAATCCGCAAAGGAAGAAAAAAAAGAGCATGACAGGCATCATTCTATCCTGGCTCGGCGCCCTGGTTCTGGCGCTGGCAATTGCCCTGCTGATCCGCACCTTTCTCTTTACGATGATCTCCGTCAAAGGCGATTCCATGCAGGAAACCCTGCAAAGCGGCGATCGACTCTATGTTTCAATCCTCAGTGCGCGTCTTGAAGGCTATGAACACGGCGACGTGGTGATTTGCCATTATCCGGGGCGAAGCGATTTGTGCATCAAACGCGTCATCGCTCTGCCCGGCGAAACCGTCAGCGCGCAAAACGGCGTCATCTATGTCAACGGCCTGCCGATCGAGGAGGACTATGTTTCCCCACAGCATGTCGCCCGCTATAATTATCCTGAAATCACGCTGGGCGAAGGCGAATATTTCCTGTTGGGCGACAACCGCGCCATATCGCACGACAGCCACTCCGCCGACGTCGGCCCCATAACCGACATTGTGGGCAAGGCGCGCGCCATTCTCTGGCCGCCCGCGCACATTTCGCGGCTCTAATCCGCCAATTATTTGATTTCAACAAGGGAGGTTTTACCCATGGACGAAGAAATGACAACGCCCCAGCCGACTGAAGAAAACGCCGAGCCGGCCGGTGAAAAAAAGCACCTGCTCGAGCTTCACGAATCCCCCGAGGAAACAAAGAAGAAAAACTGGAAAAAGGAGCTGTTTGACTGGCTCAAGGCGCTCATCGGCGCGCTGATTCTCGTCGTGCTGATCCGCTCCTTCCTCTTCACGATCATCCGCGTAGACGGCCCTTCCATGAGCGACACCCTGCTTAACAACGACCGGCTCTTTGTTTCCGTGCTGGACATGCGCATCAAAGGCCCTGATCGCTTCGATGTGGTTATACTGCACTATCCCGATCGCGGCCAGGAAAAGTTCGTCAAGCGCGTCATCGGCCTGCCGGGCGATACCATTCAGGTGGAAAACGGCGTTCTGTCTGTCAACGGCGTCGTTTATGAAGAGCCCTATCTGACTGACAGCCGCACGGCCCGCTTCGACCGCGCCTCCAGCAACTTCACTATCACGCTGGGCGAGGACGAATACTTCGTCATGGGCGATAACCGCGACAATTCCAACGACAGCCGCGCCATTGGCGTCATCAGCGGCGACATGCTCGTCGGCAAGGTGCGTGCCATCATCTGGCCTGCCGATCGCTGGGGCCTGGTTGAATAAGCGGAGGGACGCATCATGAACGTACAAATCTTTGCCCTCAAGCGCGATTTCAACGTCCAGAAGGCCGAGCGTTTTTTCAAGGAGCGCCGTATCCCCTATCAGTTTGTCGATCTTTCCCGCCGCGCCATGAGTCTGCGCGAGCTGGAAAGCGTGCGCCGCGCCGTGGGCCTCAAGGCCATGATTCGCCTCTCCGATAAGGACTGGGAATCCCATTACGTCGCCCAGCTGACCAACGAAGAGGAAGCCCTCTCAAAGCTCAGCGAACAGCCCAAACTGCTCAATACCCCCATCGTACGAAACGGCGCTCAGGCCACTGTGGGCTATGCGCCTGAAATCTGGCAAAGCTGGATCGGCTAAATCGCCTTCATCCTCCTGCCCGGGTTATACCGGACGGGAGGATTTGTTGTTCTATTGCCTCAATCCCTTTAGCCCTCAGAGCTTTTAAGAACTCCCAAGACCGGTCTGCCGCCATCCTACAAGCTCTAAAAGAAGTATTCTTCGCCCAGCGCATCAAGTTTTCGCAAAACCGCAGCATTTCGCAAGCCGAAATCCTGCGCTTTTCAAAGCTTTGTGCTATCAAGACTACCAAAGACTAAAACCTCTGGAGTCTAATTTTTTATAGTAATACGACAGCGAGCTTGAATCCTCAAAGCCCATATCTCAGGTTCAGGCCTACATCGGCGCTTCAAGGTCTTGGCCTGAAAGATTCCCAAAGCCCCCGAAATCTGTTTTTATGGCGTCACGACAGCGTGCTTGAACCCTTAAAGCCCATCTCTCAGGCCTGCAATCTGCGTTTCCTTATCACACCGTCCTCAAGCGTTTGACTGTCAATCGAATATGATTTAAACCGTCAAAGGCCAATCGATAAACGAATAACGAGAAACTTATCACGCATCGCATATCGCGCATCTTCGGACCATACATTATCCCTGAGGCAGCGCGCGGTTGACAGGCCGCCCAAAGCTCTGCCCGGAGGAGGTTACGCTTCATGCGTGAAGAAACGCCTGCCACGCCGCACGATGTTGCGCTTGAAGGACGCCGCCGCGCCGTCATATCCGGCGTTCAGGCCGTGGACAGCTTCAATGAACAGATGGTCACGCTGCTCACCAGCGAGGGTGCGCTCACGCTGCTGGGCGTGGGACTGCACGTTTCCCGTCTCACGCTCGAGGATGGCCGTCTGCTGGTGGAAGGCGACATTTCGGCCCTCGAGTATGATTCCCCGCGCAAGACGCGCTCTTCGCTCTGGTCGCGGCTGATGCGGTGAAGCGCCATGCTGTTTTACACGCTGGGACAGAGCGCCGCCTTCCTGCTCATGCTCCCTGCCGGCCTGATGACAGGGCTCATCTGGGACGCCCTGCGCCTTCTGCGCCGTCTGCTGAAGCCGGAGCTTCTGCTCTCGCTCGTCATAGATCTGCTCTTCAGCCTGACAGCCGCCGCCCTCTTTTCGCTGGGACTTTTCAAGGCGTTGCACGGGGAACTCCGGCTCTACGCGCTCATGGGCGCGCTATGCGGCTTTTTGCTCTATGGCGCGACGCTCTCTCCGCTGGCCGAAGCGCTCTTCTCTTTTGGAGGACGGCTTGCGCGCCATCTGGCCGAATACTGCCGGCGCGCAAGCTGGCTTCAAAGGCTTCTGCGCTAGCACCGTCTCTTTATAAACAAATTCAAAAAAATTTTGCCCGAGCGGCAGGAAAATGTCCCCATGCTCTAGAACTATTACGTCAATACAGACAACCCGGCCCAAGAGCCTGGAAGAGGGTGAGCAGCATGGCGCGCAGAAACAAATCAGCTCCATTGACCGTCGTGGCGCTGGGCCTGCTTGCAGCGCTCATCATCGGTTCCATGATTCAGCAAAGCACCGTCAACCGCCAGAATGCACGCATTGCTGAATTGTGCGCTCAGCGCGATCAGCTCATCGATTCCAACGCCCGGCTGCGCGAGGAAATCGATTTCACCTATACGGACACCTATTTTCGTCGAGAGGCCCATCGCCTCGGGTATATTGCCGCCGACGAAATTCTCTACACCTTTGATTAAGGCCTTTTAAGTGCTTTTCCAAACAAATCGCGCCATGGCATAGGCAAAAGTCATTTTCTAACCCTTCATTGTATTGAGGGGATGGCACCCATTCGGCTCCTCTTCAAGTTTCCAGCCCGTCCTTTGGCATCCAAATCACCGGCTTTTCCCTTGGACGTTCAGCAATCGAACCGTTTTCTTAGCCGTATACTAAGCAAACAAAAAGAGCTTCTCTCGGCCCGGTTTATCCAGGCAAAGAGAAGCTCTTTTAATGGGCATCAGACGTCCCGTGGGGGAAGTGCGCTGCCGGTCGTCGAGAGAATGTGCATAAACTCGTCGCCGGTAATGGTTTCCTTTTCGTTGAGGTACTTGGCCAGAGCGTGCAGCTCGGTCATGTGGTTTCCCAGCAGCTCGCAGGCGTGCTCGTAGCGCTCCTTGACCAGCGCGACCACCTGTGCATCAATGCGCGCAGCGGTTTCCGGCGCGCAGCTCAGCGAGGTATCGCCGCCCAGATACTGATTCTGCGTCGTTTCCAGCGCCACCATGCCGAATTCCTCGCTCATGCCATAGCGGGCAATCAGCGCGCGTGAAAGACGCGTGGCCTGCTCGATGTCGTTAGAAGCGCCGGTTGTCACCGAATGAAAGACCAGCTCCTCCGCCGCCCGGCCGCCGGTATAGGTGGCAATGCGGTCAAGCAGCTCGTCGCGGCTCAAAAGGTTGCGCTGTCCGTCATCTACCTGCATGGTGTAGCCCAGCGCGCCCGAAGTTCTGGGAACAATGGTGATCTTCGTAACCGGCGCCGAATGCGTCTGAAGCGCCGCCACCAGCGCGTGGCCGATTTCGTGATAGGAGACGATCAGCCGCTCCTTATCGGAGAGAATCTGGTTCTTCTTCTGATAACCGGCGACTACCACTTCGATGCTCTCTTCCAGATCGGACTGATTGACGCTCTGCCGACCCTGACGCACGGCGCGCAGCGCGGCCTCGTTGATCATATTGGCCAGCTCCGCACCCGAAGCTCCCGATGCAGCGCGCGCAATGGCCGAGAAATCGACATTGCTGTCCATCTTGACCTTGGCCGCATGAACGCGTAAAATGGCCTCACGTCCCTGAAGATCGGGCAATTCAACCGGCACGCGCCGATCAAATCGGCCGGGACGTAGCAGCGCCGGATCCAGCGATTCGGGGCGGTTGGTGGCCGCCAGAATGACGACGCCCTTGGAGCCGTCAAAGCCGTCCATTTCGGTCAACAGCTGATTGAGCGTCTGCTCGCGCTCGTCGTTGCCGGAAAAACCGCCGCCATCACGCTTCTTGCCGATGGTGTCGATCTCGTCGATAAAGACGATAC
>CAYOTH010000065.1:0-7917 GCA_964406835.1 uncultured Oscillospiraceae bacterium | reverse complement strand
GCATCATATAGCGGCGCATGAGCAGCGTTCCCATGGCGTCGGGGCATTTTTCGTGAATCTGCATCTGAATCTCGGTGAAGGGAACGATGTAGACCTTCATGCCGCCGGCGTAGGTCCCCAGAATCTTGGCCAGCTCCAGCACCTTTTCCTTGGCACGTTCGCTGGTGTAGGGGAAGCTGAAGAAGTGAACGGCGTTGAGGTTGACGCCGCGGCGCATCAGCTGGAAGCCGGCCACCGGGCTGTCGATGCCGCCGGAGAGCAGCAACATGGCCTTGCCGCCGGTGCCCATGGGCATGCCGCCCACGGCCAGCACTTCGCCGATATAGACATAGGCATGATCTCGGATTTCAACGCTGACGCGATAATCGGGTTTGTGGACGTCTACTTTCAGATCGGGATTGGCGTCCAGTATGACGCCGCCCAGCTCTTCGTTGAGCTGCTGCGAGTTCATCGGGAAATGCTTGTCGGAACGGCGGGACATGACCTTGAACGTTCCCTTGAGGCCGGCAGTCAGCTCCTCGCACTTGCGGGCGATGAGATCAAAATCCTTGTCCATTTCCCAGGCCGGACTGACCGAATACAGGCCGAAGACGCGCGTTACGCGGTCAATCGCCTCCTGCATGTCCTCAAAATCGCTGACGTAAATGCGTCCGTCGCTCAGCCAGACGTGCGCGTTCAGCGGGGCGACGGCCTTTTTGACGTTGTCGGTGAGCTTGCGCAGAAAGTAGGGTCTGTTTTGCCCCTTGAGATGAACCTCGCCGAAGCGAACCAGTAGAACCTGTCTCATGACTGTTTATCTCCTTTTGAAACGGCTGAGCGTTGCATAAATCGTTTTGAGCTGTTCGGCGGCATAGCGTATTTCCTCGTCCGTGGTGTGCGGGGAAAGGCTGAAGCGCAGGGCGGCCTCGGCGCGATCGGCGCGCAGGCCCATGGCCAGAAGCACCGGGCTGACATGCTGCTTTTTGGAAGAGCAGGCCGAGCCGGTCGAGCAGTAGATCTGCGCGCCCTCCAGCGCGTGCAGCATGACCTCGCCGCGCACGCCGGGGAAGCTGATGTTGACAATGTGCGGCGCGCCCTTTTCTGGATCGGGGCCGTTGATCAGCGCCGCGGGAACGACCTCCTGAAAGAGGGCGATGAGCCGCTTTTTCTGCGCCATCATGCGCTCGAAGCGATCCGTGTCGGCCTTCATTTCGAGAACGGCCTCTCTCAGGCCGGCAATGCCGGGTGTGTTTTCCGTGCCGGAGCGCAGCGCGCCCTCCTGTCCGCCGCCCAGCTGGCGGGGAAGCAGGCGAACGCCCGGGCGCACATACAGCGCGCCGACGCCCTTGGGGCCGTGCAGCTTGTGCGAGCTGAGGGTGTACAAATCGACCAGGCGCGCGTCGAAGGGAACGCGCAGAAAGCCCTGCACGCCGTCAACGTGGATCAGCGCGCCGGGGGCCTTTTGACGGACAAGGGCGGCCAGGCGGGCGATATCCGGCATGGCGCCGGTCTCGTTGTTGACCTGCATGCAGCTCACCAGCGCGGGCGGATCCGACAGCGCTTCGTCAAGCTGCGCCCAGTCAGGCTGACCCTGACTGTTAACGCCCAGTACGGTTACGCGGTGGCCCAGGCCCTCGAGATAGCGGAAAGCTTCCAATACCGAGGGATGCTCGACGGCCGAGACGATCAGGTGCTGCGGGCCGTGCATGGCCGAAACCGTGCCGATGATCGCCAGGTTGTTGGCTTCAGTGCCGCCGGAGGTAAACAAAATGCCCTTGGGAGAAACACAAAGAGCGCTTGCCAGGTCTTCCCGGCAGGCGCGCATGGCTTTTTCGGAATCAATGGCGGGCGCATAGAGCGAGGAAGGATTGTAAAAGCCCTCGCGCATGCACCGACTCATGGCATCGATCACGCCGTCGGTTGGGCGGGTGGTCGCGCTGTTGTCAAGATAGGCTTGCAAAATAAAGACTCCTTAAATGGTTTGAGCGTCTTGACGGTCAGCCCTGCCAGACGCCGAACTTGAGATAGGGCTTGGCCATGGCCAGCATGTCGTCGGAAAGCTCCAGGACAATGGCGTGCTTGACGTTTTCCTTCTTGGCGTTTTCCTTGACAAAGTAGAAATAGCACAGATTGGCGCCGCGGTTGACAAACCAGTTGTGCTTTTTGACGCTGGAATCGTTCATGAAGCGCTGGAAGGACTGATGCGTCACCATGCCGGCCGTTTCGACGTTTTTCATGTTCAGCGAGGTCATCAGGCGGCGGCGCGCATTGCCGAACACCTTGCCCACATCCAGTTCGCCGTTGGTGAAGGTGTAGTCGTATTCGACGCGCAGATTGTCCTTCTTGAAGAAGATCAGCACGGCCAGGCCGCCGAAAACAACGAACGTTCCAATGGAGAAAACGTTAAACTGAAGCGCCATCAGACTGGACAGGCCGGTCATGCCGATGATGCCGAACAGCACAATCGCCACCCAGCACAGGGCATAGGCGATGTTGCTGAAGGTTTTGTTATGCTTGGAAGCAACCTCTTCGCGGAAATTATCCATGATTTTTTCATCCTTTCTGACGCAGAAAAGCGGCATGGCGGCCAGAAAGCGCGCCATCACCTCATAATGCTCCTATTATAGCATAGTCGAACGCAGACCGCAAGGGTAATTCTCGCAATAAAATGTGACTGCGGTATGACAAAGCGGCGGGACTCATACTATAGCAATGCGCGTGATGCGCGGGAGGGATGTGCGTATGGACGAGACGGCGCGCGCCATGCTGGCCATACTGGCGCCCGGGGTTGAGCCGCCCCCGGAGGCTATTTATGAGATTCGGGTGCGCGTCGGGCAGAAAATGCGTCTGCATGGTCCCGGGGGAGAGCGCCTGCTGGGCGAAACCTGGACGCAGGACGGCCTGGATGCGGCGCTTGAACGGCTGACGCGGCATTCGCTCTACGCACGGGAAGAGGAATTGCAATGGGGATATCTGGCGCTGGCGGGCGGCTGCCGGGCTGGGGTGTGCGCCCGATGGGCGGCGGGACGGCCGCAGCGGATTACGTCCCTCTGCCTTCGGGTGGCTCATGCCGTCGAGGGCTGCGCGGAGGATTGCCTGCCCTGGCTGTATGACGCTCGGCACGTTTTGAGCACGCTGGTGCTCTCTGCGCCCGGGCTGGGCAAGACCACGCTTCTTCGCGATATGGCGCGCTCGTTTTCGACGGGAACGCAATATGGCGAGGGCGTTTCTGTGGCCGTGGCCGACGAGCGGCGTGAATTGCACGGCTCGGGGCGCTTTGATCTGGGGCCCCGTACCGATGTGCTGGAGGGCTGCCCCAAGGCTGAGGCGCTGGGGATGCTCATTCGCACCATGCACCCCGGCGTCCTTGTGACCGACGAGCTGGGCCGCATTGAGGAGGCGGAGGCGGCGCGCGAGGCTGTGCGCTGCGGCGTGGCGCTGGTGGCTTCAGCCCACGCCCGGGACCGGGACGAGGCGCTGCAAAGAGCGGTTTTGGGCGATTTGATCCGATCGCGCGTTTTTGAACGCGTGGTTGTGCTTTCAGGCGGTGTGGGGCGCGTCGATCGCCTCTATGACGGCGCGGGGCAGGTCTTGTGGGGGCAGACCTTAGGCGAAGGAGTGAGAGAATGACGGGAATCAGAATTGCGGCGGCGCTGGCCATGACGGCGGCGTGCGGGGGACTTGGCTATTCGGTGGCGCGCTCTCCCGTCCGGCGGCGCGCGGCGTTGGAGGAGCTGGGCCGTGCGGTCGATCGGCTGGAGATTGCCATGCTGGAAAAGCGTATGCCGCTGGGCGAGGCATTGCGCTCGGGCGGCACCACGCTGTTTGAACGCGCGGCGGTCTATCTTGAAGAGCTGGAGCCGGACAAGGCGCTTCGGCGCGCGGCGCAGGAGCTGTCTGGGCGTCTGGGCGCGCTGGATGCGCTCACGCCGGACGACATGACGGCGGTGTATCACCTGGCGGACGAGCTGGGAAGGCAGGGCGCGCAGAGGCAGCGGCTGCTTTTGCACGAAACGCGCGAGGAGCTGCGCCGTCTGGAAGCGCAGGCGGCTTTGCAGGCGGCGGAAAAGGGAAAATTGTATGTATCGCTGGGCGTTTTGGGCGGACTGATGCTGGGTGTTGCGCTGATATAGCGCGTAAGGAGGCGACGCGCTTGACGGTGGATCTGGTCTTTCGCATTGCGGCCATAGGGCTGATTGTTTCGCTTTTGTCGCAGGTGCTGACTCGGGCGGGACGCGAGGAAATCGCTACGCTGATGACGCTGGCGGGCGTGGTGATCGTGCTTTTGATGGTGGCTGATCTGATCGGCAGCTTTTTTGCCAGAATGCGCTCGATTTTCATGGTTTACTGACGAATCCGGATGAGGAGGAAAGCCCATGGAGATGATGCGATCGGCGGTGATTTGCGTTGCGGCGGCGCTTTTATGTACGCTTTTGCCCCGCAGTGAGGTGCGATGGGGCGTGGCCCTGGCGGCGGGGCTGTGCGTGACAAGCCTCTGCCTGGAACCCCTCAGGCAAGGCGCGCAGCTGCTGAGGACGCTGGGCACGCAGGGCGGCGCAGATTCTCAGGGCGTGATGCTGCGCGCAGTGGGGGTGGCCATGCTGGCGGAATTTGGCCAGCAGCTGTGCCGCGATGCCGGTGAAAGCGCGCTGGCCGGGCGGGTGGAGCTGGCCGGGCGGGTGACCATGATGACGCTGGCGCTGCCGCTTTTGGAAAAGCTGATTGACGAACTGAGCGCCATGCTGCCATGAAGCAAAGAGGGGATATAGCGCGCCGGTTGGCGCAGCTGTTGTTGCTGATGCTGATCCTTTGGGGGCCTTCGGCGCTGGCGCAGAGCGACGAAGCCTCGCGGGCGGAGGTTGAAGAAGCAGTGGACGAGCTGCCCCTGGGCGGCCTTCAGCAATGCGCCGAGGCGGGCGATTTGCCGTTGGATGTACGCGCCCTGATTCGCTCGCTGGTGTCGGGCGGGCGTATCGGCGAGGGTTTGAGCGAAGGGCTTGAACGGCTGAAAAAGCGTGCGCTTCAAGCCATGCAGGAGGCGCTGCCCTCGCTTTTGTCGCTGACGGCTCCGGCGCTTTTGTGGGCGCTGAGTCGTCGGATGGTTGGAAAAGGCCTGTCCGCTTCGGCTGATATGGTTTGCTTTTTGGCCGAGGCCCGCGTGCTGACGTCGCTGTTTTCCAAGGGCATGGCGGCGGCGCGGCTGGTCACGGGGCGGCTGTCTGATCTGATCGGGCAGTTTCATCCGCTGGCGGCGTTTGTGCTTTCGGCCTGCGGACGGCCTCATGCGGCGTCGCTCATGCGTCCGGCGGGCGCACTGGCCCTTTCGCTGGCAGAGGGTGTGCTGATGCAGAGCGTTTTTGCGCTCAGCGCGGCCATGGCAGGGCTGACGGTGATTGGGCATTTGAGCGAGCAGCTGAAGCTCGAGGGCTTTTTCAGGCTGTGCAAACGGGTGGCTTTGGGGCTGTTGGGCGGAGCGACGACGTTGTTTCTGGGCGTTATGAAGGCGGATGCGCTGCTTGAAACGGGGCGCGACGGTCTAACCATGCGGGCGGCGGAGTACGCCGTGGACAAGCTGCTTCCGGTGATTGGCGGCGATGTGGCCGATACGCTGGGAACGCTGGTTTCGGGTACGGCGCTCATGCGCTCGGCGGTGGGCGTGACGGGAACAGCCGTACTTGTGGGGCTTTGTCTGGAGCCGATTTTAACGCTGGCGGCCGATATTCTGGCCTGCCGGCTGGCGGCGGCGCTGAGTGAGACGATGGCCTGCGGGTCGATGACGCGCTGCCTGAACGGCTTTGCCGATGCACTGCAAATTCTTCTGCTGGCTCAGACCGTCTGCGCCGCACTGTTTCTGATTCTGGTCGGGGCGATGCTTCGAGGGGTGTAGAGCGTGAATGAAGCGATGAGACGGCTTGTCGCCCTGGGGGCGATGCTGGCGCTGTGCGATATGTTGCTGGGCGAAGAAACGCAAAAACAGGGCGCGCGCCTGATTGGCGCTTTGCTGACGGCTGGCGTGCTACTGGAGCTGCTCGGCGGGGCGGCGCGCTTTTTGGGAAGGCTGTGAGGCGGAGCTATGGGGGAGAAGCTCAGAGGCATTCGGCATATTGAACTTTGGCTGGCGCTGTTGGCCTTGGCGGCCTGCGTGCTGCTGGGCGGGCGCTTTTCAAGCGGCCAAACAACGTTGGAGGGGCGCATGGAGCGCGTTTTGTCGCGCGTTGCCGGGGCAGGCCGGGTGAACGTGGTTTTGCGCTGTGACGAGGACGAGCGCGTGCTGGGCGCGGTGATTGTGGCTGAGGGCGCGGCCGATTGGGGCGTTCGGCTGGCGCTCGAGCAGGCGGCGCAGTCGCTTCTAGGCGTGGAGATAACGCAGCTTGACGTGCTGGCGATGGAGGGAGGTAGCCGGTGAACGAGGAAAAAAGAGCGCTTTATCGCGCGCGGATTCTGCTGGCGCTGTCCTGCCTGACGCTGGCGGCGGTCGTTTGGGCAGGGTTTCGCCTGTCTTTTGAAGGGGCGCCAACGCCCAGAGTGCAGACGCTGGAAGGCTATAGTGTGGATAGGCACATTCAGCGTGAGGAGGATCTTCGGCGGCTTGGAGAACTTGCAGGCAACGACGGCGCGCCCGATGAACTGCGCCGCCTGGCCGGGGAGCGGGAGCTTGAATTAAGGCGGAGGCAGGCGCAGGAGGCCGACATTGAGGCCGTGCTCAGGGCGCGCGGGTATGAAACAGTGCTGGTGACGGTGCAGCCGTCCTCGGTCAACGTGCTGGTTCGCGCCGGGGCGCTGAGCGAAGCGGAAGCGGCGATGATGCTGGATGTGGCCATGCGCGAGAGCGGCGTTTCCGGTGAAAACGTCAAAATTATTCCGGTTAATTGATAATTAATGACAAGGGGTTTGCGCTCACGGACTTTTTCTGATATAATGGATTATATTACAAGGAGGTGCGATTCAATATGAACGAGAATCTGCCGACCAACGTCCAGCTGGACGCAAACGGAAACGGTTCCGTCGTCTTTGCGACGGATGTCATTGCCACCATCGCCGGTCTGGCCGCCACCGAAGTTGAGGGCGTGGCCAGCATGTCCGGCAACGCGGGCAGCAGCAGCCTGGCTGATATTTTTACCCGCAAAAATCAAAACTCCCGGAATCTGACCCGCGGCGTGCGTGTCGATTTGGGCGAGAACAATTCCGTCACCATTCACTTGACGATCGTCGTCGATTACGGATCGCCCATTCCCGAGGTGGCCGGAAACATTCAGGAGAATGTCAAAAAGGCCATCGAGACGATGAGCGGCCTGACGGTCAGCAGCGTGGACGTGCATGTTCAGGGCGTCAGCTTTGAGCGCGAGCAGAAGTCCGTGGCTGAGATCGAGCAGCAGCAGAGACTGATGCTGCAAAAGGAGCAGGAGCGCGCCGACAAGCCGGCCGAGGCGGTGAAGCCGGAGCCCCCCAAGGCCGAGCCGATCAAAGCTGAGGAACCCAAGCCCGAGGAGCCCAAGGCGGAAGAAACGAAGGCTGAAGACGAGGACGACGGCGAATACGAGCTGGATCTGGGCGACGAGCCGGAGGACGATGCGGCCGAGCAGGCTCCCGCGACGGAAGCCGAGGCGGTGAAGTAATATGACGTCGAAAAAAGGCGATCGCGTGGCCATGGCGATCATCGCCGTGATGACGCTTTTGATGCTGCTTTTTGCGGGCATGTGTACGCTGGTGCCTTCCTTTGCCATGACCATGGGCGAACGCTATGCGGCGCTTCTGCGCGGCAGCGTCATGCTGCGCGTCGTTTTGACACTGGTTGTGCTGGCGCTGATGGAGTTCGTCTGCTATAAAACGTGGATGATGCTCTTTGCCAAGCCGGAGGGCAAGTTGGACACGCTGGCGCGGAAGAACGGCGAGGGCGGCGTGATCCGCGTCTCTCTTCAGGCGCTGGAGGCCACAGCG
>CAYOTH010000064.1:0-8058 GCA_964406835.1 uncultured Oscillospiraceae bacterium | reverse complement strand
GCTGGGCGAGGTGCGACTTTGCGCCAAGAAGGGCCAGCGCGTGCTGGTGACCACGCTGACCAAGCGCATGGCCGAGAGCCTGACCGATTATCTGCGCGAAATGGGCGTGCGGGTCGAATATCTGCATTCGGATGTCGATACGCTTGACCGCATACGATTGCTTCGCAGTCTCAGACTGGGCGAATATGACGTGCTGGTGGGCATTAACCTGCTGCGCGAGGGCCTGGATCTGCCGGAGGTCGGCCTGGTGGCCATACTGGATGCCGACAAGGAGGGCTTTCTGCGCTCGGAAACCAGCCTGATACAGACCATAGGCCGGGCGGCGCGTAATGTGGACGGTCGCGTCATTATGTATGCCGATGCGCCAACCGAATCGATGCAGCGGGCCATTGACGAAACCAACCGCCGCCGTGCCATACAGCAAGCCTACAATGAGAAAAACGGCATCGTTCCCAAAACAGTGAGCGCGGCAGTGCATGAGCTGATGGAGATCAGCCGACCGGCCGACGAGGAAGCGGCGGCGGCTTCTCTGCTAAACGACGAGGAAAAGCAGGCGACGATCAGTCGTCTGGAGGAGAGTATGCTCGAGGCGGCGCAGCGGCTTGACTTTGAAAGGGCGGCCGCGCTTCGTGATCAGCTGTTGGCCATGAAGGGCGAAGCACCGCGTGCGGACGGAGAAAAATCCCGCCGCGGCCGCAGAAAACGGACACAAGAGCGGAAAGGAGTGCGATAAAAAACACCATGAACGACCAGATTATTATTCGGGGGGCGCGCGTCCACAACCTGAAGGACGTCGATTTGACGCTGCCGCGCAACCGGCTGACCGTGATGACCGGCCTGTCCGGCTCGGGAAAAAGCTCGCTGGCCTTTGATACGTTGTACGCTGAGGGACAGAGAAGATATGTGGAATCGCTCTCGTCCTACGCGCGCCAGTTCCTGGGGCAGATGGACAAGCCGGATGTCGATTCCATTGAAGGCCTCAGCCCAGCCATATCGATCGACCAGAAGACCACATCGCGCAATCCGCGCTCCACGGTGGGCACGGTGACGGAGATTCACGATTATCTGAGACTGCTTTATGCGCGCGCCGGCACGCCGCATTGCCCGATTTGCGGGCGGGAGATCAGCCGACAGTCGGTCGATCAGATCATCGATCAGATTATGACGCTTCCCGAGCGCACGCGCCTGATGATTATGGCGCCGGTGATTCGCGGGCGCAAGGGCGAATATGTCAAGCTGATTGAGGACATGGGCAAGCAGGGCTTTGTGCGTGTGCGCGTGGACGGCTGCCTGTACGAAATTGGCGAAAGCATTGAACTGGACAAAAACAAAAAGCATACGATCGACGTGGTGGTTGATCGACTGATTATCCGAGCTGATATTCAGCAGCGGCTGACCGATTCGCTGGAAACGGCGCTGCGCCTGGCAGGCGGGCTGGCGCTCGTCGTGCCGACGGACGGCGAGGAAATGCTCTTTTCGCAGAACTATGCCTGCCCGGATTGCGGCGTCAGCCTTGAAGAGCTTTCGCCGCGCATGTTTTCTTTTAATAATCCCTACGGCGCTTGCCCGACCTGTACGGGATTGGGCATGGTGGTGGGCGTTGATCCGGACGCGGTGATTCCGGATCGAACGAAATCCTTTAATCAGGGGGCGCTCTCAGCCAGCGGTTGGCGATCGGGCGACAGTGGCAGCAACATGGCGCGCGCCTATCTGACGGCCATCGCCGCGCACTACGGCTTTTCGCTGGATACGCCGGTCAATCAGCTGACGCAGGAGCAGCTCTCAGCCGTGCTCTATGGCACGAAAAACCAGAAGCTGACGATAGAATATGAAAACGATCATGGCCGCAAGGGATCGTTTTCGTCGCCGTTTGAAGGCGTGATTCCCAATCTGGAGCGGCGCTTTCGTGAAACCAACTCCTCGATGATGAAGGAAGAGCTGGGGGCTTATATGAGCGAATCGCCCTGCCCGGATTGCGTCGGACGGCGCCTGAAGCGCGAGGCGCTGGCCGTGACGGTGGGCGGAAAATCCATCGCCGAGGTCAGCGATATGTCGGTGCGGGAGAGCCGCGCGTTTTTGGCGCAGCTGACGTTGGGCGAAAAGCAGGCGATCATTGCGCGGCAGATACTGCGCGAGATCGATTCCCGGCTGGGCTTTTTGGAGGATGTCGGGCTGGGGTATCTGACGCTTTCGCGCGGGGCGGCGACGCTGTCGGGCGGCGAGGCGCAGCGCATTCGCCTGGCGACGCAGATAGGCTCGGCGCTGACGGGCGTTTTGTATATACTCGACGAGCCGAGCATCGGCCTTCATCAGCGGGACAACGAAAAGCTGCTGGCCACGCTTAAAAGACTGCGCGATCTGGGCAACACGCTGATTGTCGTAGAGCACGACGCCGAGACCATGCTCAGTGCCGATTATCTGGTGGACATCGGGCCGGGCGCGGGCAGTCATGGCGGGCAGGTGGTGGCAGCCGGGACACCGCGTGAGGTCATGGACAATCCGGCGTCACTGACTGGACTCTATCTTTCCGGCCGTAAGCGCGTGCCTTTGCCGGTTATGCGCCGTTCGCCCTCCGGCTGGATGACCGTGCGCGGCGCGCGGGCGCATAACCTTAAAAACATCGATGTGAACATTCCTATGGGCGTGATTACCTGCGTAACCGGCGTTTCCGGTTCGGGCAAGAGTTCGCTGGTCAACGGGATTTTGTTCCGCGAGCTTTCCAAGCAGCTGAATCGTTCTAAGGAGCGCGCTCTGGAGCACGACGGCATTGACGGCGTGGAACAGCTGGACAAGATCATCGCCATCGATCAGACGCCGATTGGACGCACGCCGCGTTCCAACCCGGCGACCTACACCGGGGTGTTTGATTTGATCCGCGAGGTCTTTGCTTCGACGTCCGATGCCCGGGCGCATGGCTATAAAAGTGGGCGCTTCAGCTTCAACACCAAGGGCGGGCGCTGCGAGGCCTGCGGCGGCGACGGTATTGTCCGGATTGAGATGCACTTTTTGCCCGACGTCTATGTGCCCTGCGATGTGTGCAAGGGGCGGCGCTACAACCGCGAGACATTGGAGGTGCGCTATAAGGGCAAGAACATCAGCGAGGTGCTCGATATGACGTGCGAGGAGGCGCTGACGTTTTTTGCGCCGCTGCTGCGCATTGCCGCCAAGCTGCAAACGCTGGTTGACGTGGGGCTGGGCTATGTGAAGGTCGGACAGCCGTCCACGCAGCTCTCGGGCGGCGAGGCGCAGCGCGTGAAGCTGGCCACGGAGCTATCCCGGCGGGCGACAGGGCGTACCATGTATGTGCTGGATGAGCCGACGACTGGCCTTCATATGGAGGATGTTGCGCGTCTTAATTCGATTTTGCAGTCGCTGGCCGATGCGGGCAATTCGCTGGTGATCATCGAGCACAATCTGGATGTCGTCAAGATTGCCGATTGGGTGATCGATATGGGCCCCGAGGGCGGAGATGCCGGCGGCACGGTGATTGCCGAGGGAACGCCCGAACAGGTGGCGCATGACCCCAACAGCCACACCGGACGCTTCCTGGCTAAGGTGTTTGAGCATGAAAAGGACGGCGCAGACTGGTAAAAGAGAGGTCTTCTGATTCTTTTTGGAAAAAAGTCAATAAAGTCCCCCGGATGCGGGGCCGAAGATAAGAACATTCGGCCTCAGGCATCCGGGGAATGGTATTATGGGAAAATAATTTACTTAATCTTCGGAAAGACTATTGCTTTTTGAGGAGAAAGTTGATAGAATAGAGGCGGGACGGCGCAGACTGCGGCGAATCAGCGCGGCACAGTCTTCGGCCAGCAGGCCGCCGTCCGAGGGAACATAGAACGAAAAGGCCGGGTCCTCGGTCAGCCGATAGACGCTGGCGCAGCAGCCGGCGGCTTCGTCGTAAGCGCCGAAGATCAGCCGATCAGGCCGGGCCTGGCCAATGGCGCCGGCGCACATGCAGCACGGTTCCAGCGTGACATAGAGCACGCAGCCGGTCAGACGCCAGTCTCCGATCAGACGGGCGGCTTTGCGCAGCGCGTTGATTTCGGCATGGCCAGTGGGATCGTGGGCGCGCTCACGACTGTTATGGGCGCGGGCGATGACCTCGCTGCCCCGCGTGATGACCGCGCCGACCGGGATTTCGCATTCATCGAGGGCGAGGCGGGCTTCGTCCAGGGCGAGGCGCATCATCTGGCGGTCAAATTCGCTGAACATGGCTATCAACCTCCGCGTGAAAGATATTCCTGATTATAGCATGTTTTTGCACCGGGGGAAAGAGGCGTTTGTCTTAAAAGGGCGGCGCTCTTTAAAATAAACTTTAAAGGAACAAGGGGAAAGGCGGTTGTTTTTATGAAGAAGGTATGGTCTGACTGGGAGCCGATGACCAGCGGCATTACGTCGGAGAAGGCTGAAATTGGCGTATGGAATCGAAAGTACTGCTTTGAGCAGAGCGTGTTCCCGACGTCGGTGAAGGTGGGCGGCGAGGAGCTGCTCAGCCGGCCGATCGAGCTGATTGGCCGTTATGCGGGCGTTGTTGAGCGCTCGGTGAGCGAGTGCAGCTATTATGAACTGGAGAACACCGACGAAAAGAGCGTCTTCCAGCTTTCCTCCCGCATGAACAACACGGTGATTGACGGGCGCATTATCTGCGATTTTGACGGCTTTATCGAGATCTGCTTCTCGGTCATTCCGTTCTGGTCGTTCTCGCCGGACAATCAGAAGGTGCCGCGTCTGGATAAGCTCTACATCGATGTCCCGATGAAGAAGGACATTGCGCGTCTGTATCATTACTGGCCGAACGCCGAGACCAGCATCATTCCGGCGGCGGACGTGGTGAACGCCGATGCGCTGCCCGAAAACGGCGCGGCTTTCCCCTTCAAGCCCTATCTGTGGCTGGGCGACGAGTTCCGCGGCCTGGGCGTGAGCATGGAGACGGACGAAAATATTGAATACGACCAGAATCAGTGCGAGTTCATCGTCGGCGAGGACGAGGTTATTCTGCGCATTCATCTGCTCGATCACATGCCCGAGGCTTGGCAGGGCCGCGCGGACAACTGGTGCTGCGCGCTTAATCCCATTGACTACCGCATTGGCCTGATGGCGACGCCGGTGAAGGCGGTTTCGCCCGAGCACCGCCGCGACTGGCGCGTGTTCCATGCCTTTGGCAGTATGTATATCAACGAGCAGGCCGGCCAGAAGGCGGGTCCCGCCTATCTGAACGAAATGCCCGGCGCGCTGGAGCGTCTGGAAGAGGCCGGCGTCAAGTGGATTATTTTCCATGAAAGCAGCAGCCGCGCGCAGAATTACGGCCTTATTGAAGAGCCGGAGCGCTTCCGGGCGCTGATTGACGCCTGCCATCAGCACGGTATGCGCACCATGCTCTATTTCGGCTATGAGTTTTCGACGCTGGCACCGACGTGGTATGAAAAGGCGAACGACTACCTTATCCATACGCCCGACGGCCATTTCACCGGCGGCTGGCAGCGCAAGCCCCATCAGCGTGCGTTCATGGTCTGCTACCGGGGCGGCTACAGCAACGATATGATCGAGCGCGTCAAGTTTGTCATGGACGAGTATGGCGTGGACGGCATTTATACCGACGGTACGTTTGTGCCGTGGGAGTGCGCCAACGAGCGCCATGGCTGCGGCTATACTGACAAAAACGGCAAGCGTCACACGACCTTCCCGCTCTTTGCCGTGCGCGAGCATGTGCGCAAGCTGTACGAGGCTGTTCATGAGCGCGGCGGCCTGATCGACACCCATCAGAGCTCCTGCTGCATTGCACCGACGCTGGCCTACTGCGACAGCTATTATGACGGCGAGAACATTCAGCCCATGCTGATTAAGGCCATTACCGAGGGCCAGGGACTGACCTCCTTCCTGAGTCTGCCGGCGTTCCGCACGGAATACATGGGCAAGAACCTGGGCCTGATGGATCAGTTCATCGCCTACACCAATCCTAAAATCGGCTGGACGATCGAAAAGCTGTGCGCGCTGACCCTGATTCACGATGTGCTGCCCCGTCCGCGTCAGATCGGCGGCCTGACGGTGGAAAGCATGACGGTCGATCTGGATTATATGTCCAAGATCTGGCGCGTGTACGACGAATTTAGCGTTGAGACGGCGGCCTGGCATCCCTATTGGGAGAAGAACGATATTCTCTCCTGCGAGACGAAGGACGTCTATGTGAGCCTGTATAAGGGCGAGCGGACGCTGGGCGTTCTTGCAAACCTGACGATGCATGAAACCGAGGTCTGTCTGAAGACTGATTGCTCCGGCGCGCGCGATGTGCTGACCGGCACGGTCTATGAGGCGCATGACGGAAAGATTACTTTCACGGCGGAGGGTTACAAGCCCTATCTGCTGGAGCTGCTCTGATAACCGCATAAAGATAAAACGTCCGGCTCGTTTAAGGGCCGGGCGTTTTGTCTGCTTTAGGGCTGGGGCATGTTCAAAAAGTCGTGCGTGGCGGTGACGCAGCCTTCCAGCTGGCCCAGGCGCTCGGAAAGCTGATCGCAAAAGGCGTCCAGGCGCTGGGTTCGCTCTTCATGATCGGCAATGAGAAACTCCTTGATGAAGCCGGAGAGCTCGTCGGCCGTTTCACAGAACTGACGCATGAGGCGCGTTCGATCGGTCAGGGCCAGGCGATAAAGATCGAGCTTGACGGCCATGCGATCCAGGCGCGTCTGTTCGCTGCCCTCGGCTTGGCTGCCGCGAATCAGGCGGGCGAAGACATCGCAGGCGCGCACCAGATCCGGGTCATCCTGAGCGCGGGCATCGCTGAGCAGGTGATCCAGCGCGCCGCCCTCTGAGGCGGAGAGTCGCCCACGCACCTGCGGCCTGGGGCAGTCAATGCCTTCGGCGCGCAGTTTTTCAAGCGCCTCGCTGATCAGATCCGGGCGACTGCGTAGCACGGCGCGGTATTTGTTCTGATAGCGCAGCATTAGCGAATGATTGCCGCCCGACAAATCCTGAAGACAGGCGCGCACCGACTGGCCCTGCGCTTTATGACGCAGCACCGTTTCCACCAGAGAGCGCACTTCGTTCTCAGCAAAGGGAACAAAGCGCGCGACGCGCTGATGGCCGCCCTCGCGCAAGCGAGCCTGGGCGTAATAGTAGTTGCGGATGCTGTTGGGGCGTCGTCCTGTTTTTTCGGCGATGCGCTCGAACACCTGCTTGAGAGGGAGGCCGCTTTGCTGCGCCTCGTCGGCTGTTTCCCATAAAAGCGCCGTTTCGTCTGCGCTCCATCCGCTGTGCTTGGCCGAAAGTGTGACGTGAGCCTGTTCCATATCAATTGCCTCCATTAAACAACTATGGTACAGAGTATGCACCTCGCCCCTCAACAATATACGCATTGATTACTTTTTACCAAAAAACAGGCGGTTTTCTGCCGGGAAGGCGGGTTCCAGTCCAGTCAATGAGAAATTAATGACGAAAATGACACTGTGATACTTGAAATTGAAATAGATTTGTAATATAATATAGGGGTATGAATGCACGAAGGGACGTGAATGACAGTGAAGACAGGCTTTTTCCGTCGCATGGGCGCGCTGTGCGTCATGGCGGCGATGTTGGGCATGGGCTATGCCCGGGCTGATGCGGTTGTCGTAGCGACGGAACGTCTGAATGTCCGGAGCGAGGCGACGGCGGACAGCCGGTCGGTAGCCATTGTAAGCGCCGGTGAAACGCTGAAATACGTCTGTGAGACGGACGGCTGGATTCTGATTAAGGCCGGGGACAAGATCGGTTATGTCACGAAAAAATATGTCAGCATCGATCAGAGTAAAATCACCGAGGATGTGGCCTCTGCGCTGAAACTGTATGCGCAAAGCACGAGCGGCACGGCTAACACGCGCGTTAACCTGCGCGAGCTGCCCAAGGCCGATTCGGCGGCGCTGAAGGTCATCGGTAAGGGCGATGCCGTATCTATCCTGGGCGAGGTGGGCGACTGGTACCGCGCCAGCTATTCAGGCAAGACCGGCTACGTCATGAAAAAGTATATTGACGGCGCGCCGGATTCCTCGGCTGGGGAAATTGGCGGAAGCACCGGCACGGAGG
>CAYOTH010000063.1:0-8119 GCA_964406835.1 uncultured Oscillospiraceae bacterium | reverse complement strand
ACTATGCTCTGTACCCCCACATGACCGTGTATGACAACATGGCTTTCGGCCTGAAGCTGCGCAAGACCCCCAAGACCGAAATCGACCGCCGCGTTAAGGAAGCCGCGAAGATCCTGGACATCGAGCACCTCCTCAATCGTAAGCCCAAGGCTCTGTCCGGCGGCCAGCGCCAGCGTGTTGCTCTGGGACGCGCCATCGTCCGTGAGCCCAAGGTCTTCCTGATGGACGAACCGCTCTCCAACCTGGATGCCAAGCTGCGCGTTCAGATGAGAACTGAGATCACCAAGCTGCACCAGAAGCTGCAGACCACCTTCATCTACGTTACCCATGACCAGACCGAAGCCATGACCATGGGCTCCCGTATCGTTGTTATGAAGGACGGCTTCATCCAGCAGGTTGATACCCCCCAGAACCTGTACGACTATCCGACCAACCTGTTCGTCGCCGGCTTCATCGGCACGCCCCAGATGAACTTCTTCACCGTTAAGCTGGAGAAACGCGCCAATGGTGTCTACGCTGTGTTCGGTGACAACGCCATCCGCATTCCGGAAGGCAAGCTGCAGAAGTTCGTCTCCGACAGCTACATCGGCAAGGAAGTCTACATGGGCATCCGTCCCGAGAACATCCACGACGAGGAGCTGTTCCTGAAGAACTCTCCCGAGAGTACCATCAAGGTCAACGTCGAAATCGTCGAGCTGATGGGTTCCGAAACCTACCTCTACCTGAAGACCAGCGGCAAGGACACCAACATCGTTGCCCGTGTCGATCCGCGTTCCACCTCCCGCACCGGCGATTCCATCAGCGTTGCGTTCGATGCCAACCGCCTGCACTTCTTCGATAAGGATACCGAGGATACCATCCTGGAGCGCTAAGCGATTTGCTTAATCTCATCCCGTCTGATTTCCGTTTGGGAGTCAGACGGGTTTTTGTTGTTTGGTGAACAGGTGTGTTCGATTGCGAATGTGGCAAAAACATGAGCTAAAGTGATGAACGGCTCATAATAAATGGTATTCTGCCAGGTCATGGCACGGCTCACTTGGCCAAAGATAGAATGGGTTTTAATAGAATCGACGCGAATGGGTTTTCAAATTTAACTATAGGCAAGTCAATTCTTTTAAGGCTGTATATGCTCTTAGGGGCCTGGTCAAACCAACGCGCGGTTCAATTGTAAAGCGGTTAAAGAGCCCATGTTCTCCTGATCTTTGTTGTTTGCCGGACTCAACTTTGTGAAATGGAGTTTTTCGCGAAAAGGGGGCTTTCGTTTGCTGATCAAGCCTTTAAGCGCAGCAAAGCCAATCATATATTCCGCTGCATTTTAGAAAGGAAACCCCGAATGGTTTTGGAATTGCTTTTAAAAATCGCTTTTTAAGCACTGAAAGCCTGTGCTTTAGCGTAAAGAGTCATTGTCGGGGCGATTGCATTAAGGCGTTTTTTCTGTGATGATGAAATGTGAAAGTTGGGGAGGGCATGGAAACGCGTTTGATAAAATAGCGGATTAGCGATAGCTCATGGAGAAAATGGGGCCATGAAGAAGATCATATTCTTCGACGGGTGTTTTACGTGTCTCTTTTGGGACCGGTAAATTGGTTCTCACGAGGACAGGTGGTCGAAAAAATCACGTGCGTGTGTTATACTTAAAAATAGAACCTTCTTATAGGCAGGAGCGTGAGCACATGGAATATAGAATAGCCCTCTGCGATGACTGCGAAGCGGATCGGCAGTATGTCCTGAGCCGGGTGCGCCGCTGGGCCGCAAGTGCCGGTCACACAGTGCAGATGGATGCTTTTGCCTCTGCGAAGAGTTTTTTGTTTCATAATGACGAGCAAAGTGATTATGACATTCTGCTGTTGGATATTGAAATGGGAGATATGGATGGCGTCAGCCTGGCCAAGCGCCTGCGCCGAGAGAATGACACCGTTCAGATCATCTTTATCACCGGCTTTGCCGATTACATGGCCGAGGGCTATGAGGTGGCCGCGCTGTACTATCTGATGAAGCCGGTTCAGGAAGAAAAGCTCTTTATCGTGCTGGACTGCGCCGTTCGGGCGCTTCAAAAAAGCGAGCACGTCGTTTTATTCTGCGTGGGCGGGGAAACCCTGCGCGTACCGGTCAGCCAGGTGCAGTATGTCGAGGTCTTTTCCCATGACATTGCGCTGGTCATGCCCGATAAAACCATTCAGATGAGAAGGCCGCTCTCTGAGGTGGAGCAGCAGCTGGGCGAAGGCTTTATCCGCTGCCACCGTTCCTATCTCGTTGGGCTGAAGCACATCGCCAGCCTTACTAAAACGGAGGTTATACTCGATAGCGGCCAGGCCCTTCCGCTGGCCAGAAGTGCGGCGGCAGCGGTTCACAGGGCGTTTGTGGCCCACTATACAGGAGAGAATCATGAAACTATTTGATGTGATCTTCGGCAAAGCGATTGATCGCCGTATTGCCGCTTATCAGCATGACCTCATCGTTCGGCATTGCGATGAGGTGGATAATATCTATCGCCAGATGCGTGCCTGGCGGCATGATTATCACAATCACATTCAGGCCATGCTGGCGCTGACCGAGCAGCCGGAGGAGCTTCGCCAGTACCTCTGGAAGCTCAATGATGATTTAACCAGCGTGGATACTGTGCTGAAGAACGGCAACGTGATGGTGGACGCCATTTTAAACAGCAAGTTGTCTCTGATTAAATCCAAGAACATCGTCATTCACGCCAAGGCCACTGTGCCGTCCGGATTGTGCATTTCGGAAATTGATTTGTGCGCGATCATCGGAAATCTCCTGGATAACGCCATGGAAGCCTGTCTGAGCCAAAAAGAAGGCGAGGAACGCTTTATTCGGGTCTATATCGGTCTTTTGAAAAAGCAGCTCTATATTTGCGTGACCAATTCCGTAGGCGGCGAGATTCGGAAAATCGGCAAAAGCTATCTCTCCGTCAAGGGCTCGCAGGAGCATGGCTTTGGCCTTATGCGGATTGATCGTCTGGCGGAAAAATACAACGGCTATGTGAATCGCCAAAACGAGGAGGGCGCTTTTGCCACGGAGGTCATGCTGCCACTCTGAGTGAAAAAACGCCATTCGCGCTCGAATTTAAACCATTCGCGCCGAAATGGCGCTTTTTTTGCGTGAATGGTGTAGTATGGATTCATCGGAGGCGGAAGTATGAAAGAAAAACCCCAATATAATGTGCTTGAGAATCTGCTCTATCTGGGCCGTATTTGTGCAAAGGTCTGTAAAGGGCTCTTGGTGTGCCTGCTCGTTCAGGGGCTATGCCAGCTGGCCGTCAGCTTGGTTCAGCTGTTTCTGGCGCCCGTGGTGCTTCAAAAGGTTGAAGTTTCGGCGCCCCTTGGCGAGATGCTGGCAACCACCGGGCTGTTTACGCTGGCGCTGATGCTGGGCAGCGTGGCCTGCCTATGGCTGGAGGAGGTTCTGCCAATTTACAGCGGACGGCTGTTTAACCACTTTTTTGTTGGCAGCATTGTTAAATCGGTGACGACATCGTATTCCAACACGCTGGATACGCACTTTCTGCAAATGAACGAGAAGGCCTTTTCTGATTTGGCCGGTAATTCCGATCAGACGCCGCCTGTTGCCCTGATACGGGAGAGCGGACGGATCTTGACGGCGGCGCTGGGCTTTGGGCTGTATCTCGTCATGCTGACGGGGCTTCAGCCGATGCTGGTGCTGATTACCGTTTTAACCAGCGTGGCTAGCTTTGTCATAAGCTACCGCGTCGGCCGTTGGGATCATGCGCATCGCGATCAGCTGCAGAAGCTGTCCAACGAGGCGATGTATCCGGTGAACATTGTCCGAAACAACAGTATGCCCAAGGATATTCGCATTTTTCACATGCAGAGCTGGCTGCTTGAGGTGCATGATAAAGCGCAGCGCCTGATGATGGGCCTGTACGAAAAGCGGGAAGCGCATCAAATGTTGGCCAATACGGCCGATGTGCTTTTGACGCTGGCGCGAAATGCCGTATCTTATGGGTATCTTTTGCATCTGGTGCTTCGCGAGGGATTGCCTGCCTCTCAGTTTTTGCTCTATTTTTCGGCCATCACCGGCTGGATTACGACGATTCTGGAAAGCGTTTTGCAGATTTGCCGTCAGAGCCATGCGCTCTGTCACGTTCGGCGTCAGCTGGAGTGGCCGGAGCCGTTCCGCTTTGAAGGCGGTGAGGCGATTCCGAAGCCGATGGATAATCGCTATGAGCTGAGGCTGGAAAATATCAGCCTGCGCTATGCCGGGAGCGACCGGGACATCTTTCATGATCTGAACCTGACCATTCGCCCCGGCGAAAAGCTGGCCATTGTCGGCCTGAACGGCGCAGGCAAAACCACGCTGGTCAAGCTCTTGTGCGGCCTATTGGACCATCTACATTTCGCATAGATTGGCGTCTACGCGCTTTTGTGATCGCGTGCTCTTCATGGAAAATGGACGCATTGTCGAGGAAGGGACGCACGAGGAACTGCTGCGCCGAAACGGCGGCTATGCCCGGCTTTTTGAGGTTCAAAGCCGCTATTATCGGGAGGGAGGAAAAGAGCATGAAAGTAAGTGAGTCCAAGCCCATGCCCATGAAGGAAGCGCTTATGCTGCACGCCTGGGCGGCCAAAGCGTGGCGGCGGGTTGATCCCAAGCTGTTTATCACGACGCTTCTTCATTCGCTTGTCAAGGAGCTGACGCCCTATGTGACCATCTGGCTCTCGGCGCAGTTTATCAACGAGCTGGCCGGGCGACGTGATGCCGCCGTGCTGGGGCACTGGGTCATCCTGACACTGGGCATCACGGCCGGGCTGAACCTGCTCACGGCGCTGATGCAGCGCTGGCGCGAGGCGGCGCACAGCCTGGATTTTTATCAGCAAATGCGCATGGAGGTTGAAAAGCTGCTGTCCATGGATTATGCAGCGGTGGATTCGCCGCAAATGGAGGCTATGCGCTGGGCCATGCAGAAGCACCTGATGGGCAATTGCTACGGCGTTATCAAAATCAATCAGGAATTTTTGGAAGGCCTGGTGGGCGGCATCGCGTCCATAGGCGGTGCTGACGGCCAGCCTGTTTTTCAGCAAAGTTCCCGAAACGGCGCAGGCCATCTGGCTCAATTACCCGATGACATCGGCGGTCATGATGGGGCTTCTTCTGCTGGGCGTGACGCTTTCGCCGGTGCTTGAAGCCTGTTCATCGCGCATGAGCAGCAGAATGTGGCCGCATACCAACCGGAGCAATCGCGTGCTGAGCGTGTATGGCAGCATGGCCAGCCAGCCTGCGCGTTCTTTGGATATGCGCCTGTACAACCAGCAAAGCGTGATTGGGCTGGCGCTGGAAAAGAATGCGCTTTACGCCAAAGGCTCTTCGGCCATTCGAATCAAATGCTGGGATTGCGCGGTTTTTCAGGTGGCCAGCAAGGCGGTGAGCGGACTTTTGACCAGCTTGATCTATGTGTTTGTGTGTATGAAGGCTTGGGCGGGCGCCTTTGGCATCGGCAGCGTGACGCAGTATGTCATCGCCATCACGCAGCTGTGCGGAGGCTTTTCGAGGCTGTTGGGCATGTCGGCCAGCTGAGCTTTAATGCAGCCTATATCCGCGATATCAAGGCTTTTATGGGTATTCCCAACGATATGTATCAGGGCAGCCTTCCCACGGAAAAGCGGGATGACCGGGACTATGAGATGGAATTTCGGGATGTGTCCTTCAAATACCCAAATTCCGAGGTCTGGGCGCTGCGCCATGTGAATATGAAGTTTAAGATCGGCTCCCGGCTGGCGGTGGTGGGTATGAACGGCTCGGCAAAACCACCTTTATCAAGCTATTGTGCCGATTGTACGACCCGACAGAGGGTGAGATTTTGCTCAACGGCATCAACATCCGAAAATACAACTACGACGATTACATGAATGTTTTTTCCGTTGTGTTTCAGGATTTCCAGTTGACGGCGCTGCCCCTGGGCGAAAATGTTGCGTCTTCCGGGGAATATGACCGTTCCCGGGCCGAGGATTGCCTGCGCCGAGCCGGTTTTGGCGATCGGCCGGACAAGCAGCCCCGGGGGCTGGACACCGGCCTTTATAAGGAGCTGGACGAGGAAGGCGTCAATGTTTCCGGCGGTGATGCTCAGAAAATTGCCATTGCCCGCGCGCTTTATAAAGACGCGCCCTTCATCATACTGGACGAGCCCACGGCCGCGCTGGATCCCATAGCCGAAGCCGAAATCTACGCAAAGTTTGACGAAATTGCCGGTGATAAAACCGCGATCTATATTTCGCATCGGCTTTTCTCCTGCAAGTTCTGCGACGAGATCGTCGTCTTCCATGAAGGCGCGGTGGTTCAGCAGGGGACGCACGATGAGCTGGTGGCTAATGAAGGCGGCCTGTATCACAAGCTGTGGCAGGCTCAGGCGCAGTATTACACCTGAGGCTTCGATTGACCGTTCTCCAAAGAAAAAACCTTCAGCGCCTTTTGAAGCCTCTCTTTAAAGGACAGGACGGCGGGTGCTGAAGGTTTTGTTGTTTGGACATTGGCCGGTCGAAGTGCTTGTTCAAGAGGGCGAGACTAGGGGGGAAAAGCTCTATCCGCGCCGGGGCGCAGATTGATTATTCGCTTTTGAGCAGCACAACGCTGTAGCGGCCTACAGTGATGAGATCGCCGTTGGTTACTGTGCCGACCTTTTCCAGATTATGCGTTTTGTCGAGCTTATAAAGGCTCATGGGCGCATCACAGTGCTCAAGATGCAGCCGCACGCGTTCGGCCTTGCAGTCGTTTTCGCAGAAGTTGACCAGCAGCATGGCTTTTCCATGGCCCGCCGCAGCGCAAACGTACACATTGCCCTCGTCAATCTCTGCCTGAACCTGCGCGCCCAGATGGCGCAGCTCGCTAAAGGCCTTGAAGGCATAGTAGCCCTTCTTCAATTCGACAACGCCCGCCTGCCCATGCACTGTCTGCCGCGAAGGCGCGAACAGACCATCCCAACAGGAATCCATGCACAGTTGGGCATCGTAGTAGGTGGCGATATCGCAGGGCGAGGATTGCAGCATGCAGAGTGCCGCCGCATTGAAGGCGGCGCCGCGTTCATCCTGAATGAGCTTGTAGGATTCGAGAATACCGTTCCAGTCATGAACGTAATTCCACTCGTCGCAAATGCTTTCAACGTGACCGTAACCGTATTTTTCGAGAATGACCTTGAGCTGATGCGCCGCCTCAGCAATTTGCAACGGCGTTTTGACATAGCTGTGCCAGGAGAAAAAATCCAAAGGCGCGCGCCGTCCATCCTGAATCAGCGCTTCGCAAAGCAATTCAGGACATCCGCTTCTGATTCAGGCACAGGCTGGCCCGCCGATTTTGAGATGGGGAAATTTATCCTTCAGATACGTCGCGACTATGATGTAAAACCGGCAGTATTCTTCCTGCGTGTCCGCCCAGCACTGCTTTATTTCTGGCTCGCACCAGATTTCACAGCGCTCAATGCCGAGGTGCATGCCGTTCGCCCAGCCCTCGTTATAGTGGCGGATGATGTGCCCGCAGATGCGCGCCCACTTAAGATAATCCTTGGGCAGCAGGGAGTGCAGCTTAACGGGCTGATGCTCTATCGTCGTGCCGAGGCGATAGACAATCTTCGTTCCGCATTCGTCAATGGCCTTGAGATATTTGTCCGTCAACATAAAGTTATAATTGGCTGGGTCGTTTTCATCGTCATTGAAGTTTTTAAACAGGCAGTAAATATCGACAAATTCGCCTGAACCAAAGGGATATTCGGTGTCGTAAAGACGCGAAAACGGAATGGCAGCCTCTTTAAAGTAGGGCCGCGCATCCTGCGTAAAGTTCTTGGACAGAGGGCCGCTGGTGACGCCGTTGACTGGCTTCATCGCGCCCAACGTGTGTGAAAATATGCAGATGCTTGCAATAATACATAGTGTCATATCGCATGGTCTTAAAAAGGACTCGGTCACGTGGTGGGGGATTGATCTCTTGCTTCGGCCGGTTCTTTCGTTGTTTTGTAAAGCCATAGCGCATGAAGAGGGGAATAAAAGAAACACGAAGACTGTGAAACACAGTCTTCGCGTTGGCTTGTCGCGCTATTATTTACCGACGGCGGGCGGCAAAGCACTCGCTGCAATAAATCGGACGGTCGTTCTTCGGG
>CAYOTH010000062.1:0-8167 GCA_964406835.1 uncultured Oscillospiraceae bacterium | reverse complement strand
CGATGCCGATGACGCGGATATCGGGGCGGCCGCTGTCCTCGGGGTTCCATTCGGTGCCCTCGAAGCGGGAGCGGGTCAGCTCGAAGATGTCGCTCAGAGTGACCTTCTCATCCGGCTGATAGAACAGCGGATAGCGGGTGGTCATGGCGTAATCGCCGGCCGTGGAAGGAGCCAGCAGCACATGGCCGTACCAGGTGCGGCGGTTGGCGCCGGCGTTGAGGTTGGTCGCTCCGCAGTAGGTGGCGAACAGATCGACATTGCCGTTTTCATCCAGCACGGTCAGTCCGGCCTCCTCGGGCAGGGTGAACAGCGCCTCGGAGTGCAGCAGACTTTCGCCCTCAACGTAATCGGCGACAGAAGCGAGCATACACTCGTTGCCAAAGACGGCCACGCAGTCGTCGGGCATCTTCACGGCGCACCACTGATGTCCGGAATAGCTTTCAATATACCAAGCTTCGCTCTGGTCGGCCACCATGAAGGTGTTGGACTCGGAGCTGCCGTAGGTTTCCATGATCTTGCCGTAGTTTTCAACGGCCTCGCGCGCAGTGGCGGAGGTGGCGGCGATGTAGCCGCAGATCCACGTTTCGGAAGCGCCGTCCTTGGTGTAGGGATCCAGCGCCATCATGTCGCTGGAAATATAGGTGGTGACGGAGCCGGTCATGGCCAAGCCCATCTCATTGGCGACGGCATTGTCCCACTTGCCCTCGATGAACGGCGTCGAGGTGTACTGGTAGGTCACGTCCGGCAGGGGAATCTGCGTTTCGCCGACGGTGACGCTGCGGCCGGGTTCTTCGCTGTGCGGATAGACGATTTGTTTGCCTTGGGCGGTATTCCAGGCGTCTACCGTATGGCCGATGATGGTGTGGCCGCTGGCGCTGGCATCCTTGCCGACATAATAGCCAGTGCAGGCCAAGGCCGAGCTGCAGGAGAAGGTCAATACGACGATGAGCATGACGCAGGCCATGCGTTTGAAGGAGCGATTCATCATCAAAACCTCGCTTATAGGGTGGGTATGGTGCTTTCGTTTTCGATGCCGCAGTTCGGAAAGCGTCGAAGAGCCGCATCTTTAATAATCCGTCGGATGCGAATATTATACGCATAAGGGGCCTGCATGTCAAGGATTATGCGTGTAAATATTCGTCAAAATGGTAAAAAATACATTGAGTGAGCATAAAACTTTCAAATGAGCGCTTTTTGACCACAAAAAACCTCCTGCTTCGAAGAAAACAGGAGGTTTTGATGAAAATGCCTGCAATTTGGTGGGGAATAATTATTCGGCAGTCATCCAGATAGTTTCACCGGCAATGATCGTCTGCGAGACGGCAAACTGCTCGTCGGCCAGAATGATGTCGGCGTCTTTGCCGGCTTCCAGGGAACCCTTGCACGCGTCCAGGCCCACACAGGCGGCTGCATTGAGCGAGGCCATGCGCACGACCTGCTCGATCGGCAGGCCAGTGTGCTGGCGCATATTGCGGATGGCGTTGTTGAGCTTGAGCACGCTGCCGGCGATGGTGCCGTCGGCCAGACGGCATTCGATGCCCTTGACGAAGATCGGCTGGCCGCCCAGCGTGTATTCGCCGTCCTCAAGGCCGCCGGCGCGGGTGCAGTCGGTGATGAGCACGAGGTTGTTGCCCTTGACCTTGGCCACCAGCGCGAACAGATCTGGGCTGATATGGAAGGTATCGGCGATCAGTTCGGTGCTGACGCGATCATCGGCCAGCGCGGCGCCGACCACGCCGGGATCACGGTGGTTGAGAGGCGTCATGGCGTTGAACAGGTGCGTGGCGTGGCGCACACCGGCCTCAATGCTGGCCTTAGCCGTTTCGTAGTTGGCGGCGGTATGGCCCATGGAGATCAGCATATCGGTTTTTTGGCTGACCTCGCGGATGCAATCCATCGCGCCGGGCATTTCGGGGGCAATGGTGACAATGCGGATGATGTCGCTGTTCTCAATGAGGAAGGCAGCGTCGGCGGGGCGAATGTGCTCCACGGCCTGAGCGCCTTTCTTGGAGGGATTGATGAACGGGCCCTCGGCGTGAACACCCATGATCTGCGCGCCTTTGGGGTTGTTTTTGTGATCGCTCAGGCGGCGCACGGCATCAAAGGCGCGGCGCAGCTCTTCATAGGATACGGTCATCGTGGTGGGCAGCCAGGCCGTGACGCCGTTTTTGACGAAGCCCTCGGCCATTTTGAGCAGACCGGCTTCCTGGCCGTCGGAAACATCCTCGCCCAGATAGCCATGAACGTGGATATCGACCAGGCCGGGGGCGACATAGCGGCCGGCTGCGTCGATGATTTCGGCGCCTTCGGGGGCGGAATCGCTCAGGCCGATGATCTTTTCATCGAAGAGCAGGACGCGACCTTCAACCAGGGAATCGGGCAGGATGATTTTTCCGTTGACAATGGCTTTCATGACACTGATCTCCTTTTTTAGTGTAGTGGAAAGGCTTATTCGATGTTCAAAGAAACGCTGGAAAGGCCGGTGATGAGCGTATTGACGGCGACGCGCGTTTCACTCTGCTGAGAAACCGGGCCCGCGACATTGCCGTGGGCGGCGTAAATCGGCCAGCAGGCGGAGGCAATATCCACGCGCAGCCGCTCGCCTTGGGCAAAGCGCCAGGAGGTCGGGTCGCTGGTTAGCGTGATGGCGGCTTCGCTTCCGGGCGTATAATCAGGCGCTTCGCGGCGCAGCGTGGTGATCGATTCCTGAACGGGCAGATAGCGTCCGTCCCGAAGCACGGTCAATCGCGCGAAGAATGCGGTGTCCTCGCCGTCGGTTTTGACGTGCAGACGGAAGGTGGCGCGGCCGCTGAAGGTGATGTCCTGCGGGAACGGTTCGCTTACGAAGCTGAGGATGTCCACGCGCGAATTGGGCTCGGGATCGGGAATGACGCCCCGGGGAATGGTGCCAAAGGCATTTGGGCCGCCGGTGAAGGGCGTGGGGTCGGCTGGATCGTAGCGATAATGGCGTTCGCCGGGCGTCTGGGCTTCGGGACTCAGACGGGAATCTTCGTTGAGGTACAGCGTGAGCGTTTGGCCGCCGCAGGGCATGTGATCGGCAAAGTGCCAGGCGTTTTCGCCGATGGTGTAGTATTTGACTTGGCCCTCGCGCACAAAGGAAAGCGCTTCGCCGCGGCGCAGGTGGTTAAACCAGTTCAGCGTGAGATCCTCGGGGCGTTCTCCGCCGGGCAGATCGATGGGCCAGGCCGGGTCGAGGCGGCAGGAATGCGTCCAGGGGCCGACCAGCAGCGCGGATTTTTCGCGCACGGCGGGCGGCAGCTCCTCCCACATGGCGGAACCGGTGCCGATATAGATATCGTACCAGCCTTCCATGAGCAGAATCGGTACGTCCAGATTGCGCATGGCGTCCAGTGCTTCGCCGGGGCCGCAGTCCGGCGTGTGCCAGGCGGCTTCGTCGCGCTGATAGAGGGCGTAATCCGGGCAGCCGCCCTCGTAGTAGGCGTCAAGCGCAGCATAGTGCGGGCGGGAGAAGGTCAGCTGAGGATAGTGTGCCATAACGGCACGCACGTCCTCCTGCTTGTTGTGGTATTGCTGAATGAACCAGGGCGTGAAGATGTCCTGTTTGAAAATGCCGTTGACGGTCATGCCGGCATACATATCGGTGGGCATGACGAACAGGAAAGCGCCTTTGATGTCGGGCTGATGCGTTCCCAGATAGGCCAGATGGACATAAGAACAGTAGCTTTCGCCCTGCGGGTAGATCTCGCCGGCGTAAAAGGGCTGGCGGCGAATCCACTCGAGCGTGTCCAGGCCGTCGCTTCGTTCTGTTTTGAACGGGACGAAAAAGCCTTCGCTCAGGGCCGTGCCGCGGCAGCTTTGATGCACGACGGCATAGCCTGCGCGCGTGGCCTGCTCCTCGAAGGAATTGGGGAGCCGCTCAGGGGCAAGCGAGGGATCGTCATAGGGCGTGCGGCAGAAGATAATGGGGAAACGGCCGGTTTCCTCAGGCAGGGCGCAGCGCGTGTACAGGCGCGTGCCATCGCGCATGGAAACCATATATTCCTTGAATATCATAGTCAAATTCCTCCGTGCTTTTCTATAAGTGAGTATAGCACACGATGCGGTGACTGTCAAACCTGGAGACGGCGTTTTTTACGGCGCGAAGCCGTCTTGGGGGCGACTGAATGCGGCTCTTTTCGGGGCGGGCCAGGGTGTGAATATATTTTAATGGAACTGTAATAACTGTTCTACTTGACTTAATGAAGAGGGAATGGCATAATAAAAAGCACAAACGCAAGAGGCTTCAAGGGGGTTGTTGCAATGGATCGTTTTATGTTGAAAATGCGCAGAGTCGCAGGCGCGCTGCTGGCAGTCGTTTTTCTGTGCCTGAGCACGCCGGCGCTGGCGGTATCCGGCTCTTCGACGCTGGCCGATTCTGGCGATCAATATGTCGTGACGGCAGATTGGCTCAATATGCGCGCCGGAGCCGGTACGGATTATATGGTTGTTGAACACCTGCGAAACGGTACGAAGGTGACGTATGTTTCTTCAAAGAGCGGCTGGTGGCGCGTGCGCCTGGCCAATGGAACCTCAGGCTATGTGGACAAGCAGTATCTGACGCCGGTTGACGCCTCGAAGACCGGAAGCTATACCGTCTCGGCTTCCAAGCTGGCTCTGCGCAAGGAGCCCAACACCAAATCCAAGCGCCTGGCCAAGCTGCCCCGCGGCACCGTGGTCTATGTTTCCCGCCTGAACGGCGACTGGGGCTATGTCTCCTATAACGGGCAGAGCGGCTGGGTGGCCATTAAATACCTCCAAAAGGGCGGCAACTATGTTTCGGCGGCCAGCGTGAAGAGCGGGAACACCTATACGGTGATCTGCGATACGCTGAATGTGCGTCGGCGCGCGGGCGGCACGCGGATTGACACGATCAAATCCGGCACGACGGTGCGTGTTTCACGCGTTTCGGGAGACTGGGCGTATGTTTCCTATAATAAGAACGGCCGGGTTAAGGACGGCTGGGTCAGCGCAAAATATCTGGGATGATGAAAAGCCGGGGATGCAAAAAGCGTCGCCCGGCGTTTTTTAGCTTAAAGAGGGTGTTCTCTCTTGATTTTCGCGGGCGATGGGGATAGAATAGAAGTATCAAACAGGAAAGGATAAAAAGCAATGACTGATCCGAGAATCAAGAAGCTGGCCCACAGCCTGGTGACGTATTCGTGCGCCGTCAAGCCGGAGGACAATGTGCTCATCGAGGTGAACGGCGTGGATCAAGCGATGACCACGGCGCTGATTGACGAGGTGTACGCGGCGGGAGGGCGTCCCTTCGTCTGGCTGCGCGATGCGGCGGTGATGCGCGCGCTTTTGAAAGGGCTGGATGAAAAGCAGGCCGATCTCTGGGCTGAGAATGATGCGGCTCTCATGGCGAAGATGAATGCTTACATTGGCATTCGCGGCGGCGTCAACAGCTTTGAAATGAGCGATGTGTCCGATGAGCAGGAGCAGCTGCACACGCTGCGCTACTGGAGCCGGGTTCACGGCAATCTGCGGGTGGATAAGACGCGCTGGGCGGTTTTGCGGTGGCCGACGCCGGCCATGGCGCAGTTGGCCGGTATGTCCACGGAGGCCTTTGAGGATTATTATTTCAAGGTTTGCTGCCTGGACTATGAAAAAATGTCCCGGGCGATGGATCCGCTGGTGGAGCGTATGGAGCGCGCCGACCGGGTTCACATTGTGGGGCCGGGAACCGATTTGACCTTTTCAATCAAGGGTCTGCCGGCAATTAAGTGCGCGGGCGACTGCAATATTCCTGACGGCGAGGTGTTTACGGCACCGATTAAGGACAGCGTCAACGGTGTTTTGAGCTATAACACGCCCTCCCTGCGCGGCGGCTATACCTTTGAAAACATTCGCCTGACCTTTAAGGACGGCCGAATCATTGAGGCCACGGCCAACGACACGCAGCGCATCAACAAGGTTTTTGACATGGATGAGGGCGCGCGCTTTGTGGGCGAATTTGCCATCGGCGTCAATCCGTATGTGACTGAGGTCATGAAGGATACACTCTTTGACGAGAAAATTGCCGGATCCTTCCATTTTACGCCGGGCGCCTGCTATGACGAATGCAACAATGGCAACGAATCGGCGCTGCATTGGGATTTGGTGTGCATACAGCGCAGCGAATACGGTGGCGGCGAGATCTGGTTTGACGACGAGCTGATCCGCAAGGACGGTCTGTTTGTGCCGGAGTATCTGCAAGGACTGAATCCGGAAAACCTGAAGTAAGAAAAGAATGTTAAACGGCATTCTTCCCTGAATGGATCGGGGCGAGGATGCCGTTTGCTTTTTAAAAGCGAGCGTGGGCCTTATGGTAATCGCGCGGTGAGCAGCCGGTCTGGTGGCGAAAGACGCGGCTGAAATAGGCGGCGTCATAAAATCCGGAGAGCAGCGCCACCTCGTGGACGGATAAAAAGGCAGCGCCGCCGCGAGATAAAAGCATGCGCGCGTGTGCCAGGCGAAGGGAAAGCAGATAATCCGTGGGCGTCTGTCCGGTAGCGCGGTGAAAGCGCCGACGCAGATAATCCGGGCAATAGCCCAAAGCCTCCATGGCCTGGCGGGGCGTAAATTCCGGATCGGTAAAATGGCGCGAGATTTCGCTTTTTAATTGCTCGGTCAAGGCATCGGCCGGGGCGTGGGCATCCCATTCGCGCAGAAGGGCGCAGACGGCTTCCCCCAGCGCCGTGCAGAACAGGCCGTCCGTCGTGCGGCGCGCGCAGGCGCTTTGCAGCATTTCCATGAGCTGGCGCATCGGCTGGTCGGAATTATCCGAAAAGCGCAGACGATTGAGCGAGAAGGTTTCATCGGCAAAGCGTAGATAGATATCCTGCCAGTGCGTGCCTTCTTCGCAGCGCTTGCTGTGCGTGGCAAAGGGCGGATAGACTGTGATTGAGCCGGGGAAAAAGGGGACATCCTCCCCGTCAATGGTTTCTGTGCCTTCGCCGCTGAGATTGAGCACAACCTCCCAGCAATCATGCGCGTGGAGGCTGCATTCGTTCAGCATCGGGGATTTGGCGGCGCCAAAAACGAAAACCATAGGATCCGCTCCTTTCAGGCTTATTATACGCCATGAGGTCGGTTTTGTCCATAAACAGGTCGATTTTTTTATGGCCCTCTGAGCGGCGTCTATGTTATGCTTAAGAAAAAGCAGGGGCGCCGTCAAGCGGCGGGCTCGATGAGTGTAAGGAGGAGAAAACCCATGAAGGAATTTCCGAGGACAACTGTTGCGGGCATATCGCTGCCGCGTATGCTGATTGGCAGCAACTGGGTGCTGGGCTTCAGCCACAGAACGACGTCGGCCGATGAGATGATCAAGCGCCGCTATTCGGATAAGCAGGCTGTCTGCAATCTGATCTGTGCGTATCTTGAATACGGCGTGGATGCCATGATGGCGCCCTTTGTGGGCGACGATATGCAGCCCAATCACGTTGTGATGGACGGCATTCACATGGCTGAGGACAAAATGGGCCGCAAGGTGACGCTGATTGATACGCCTATTATCGACGTGACCAATACGCCTGAGGCGCATGATTTCACGGCCCGCAAGATTGAAGCCGTGCGCAAAAACGGCGCGGATTTCTGCCTGCTGCATCACTCGAGCGTGGAGCAGCTGGTCTGCAAGCACACCGGCACGATCGATCGCCTGCCGGAATATACGAAGATGGTGCGCGACAACAACATGATTCCCGGTCTTTCTGCGCACATGCCCGAGCTGATTATCTATTCGGACAATCACCCCGAATACGATGTGCAGACGTATATTCAGCTGTACAACTGCATGGGCTTTTTGATGCAGGTTGAGGTTGAAGGCGTGCGCCGCATCATCGAAAATGCCAAGCATCCGGTTATGACCATCAAGTCCATGGCAGCCGGGCGCTGCACGCCCTATGTCGGCTTGACCTTCTCCTATGCTTCGTTGCGCGACTGCGACATGGTCACAGTGGGCGCGCATACGCCGGATGAAGTGCATGAGGACGTTGAGATTGCGCTGGCGGCGATTGAACACCGCTTCCCGGTCATGGGCAAGCGCAATTCCCCCAATATGACGGCGGTGCTGGGCGGCGACGAGAAAAAGGACTAAAGAGCTGAAACAGGCTGTCAAAAAAGGTCGCAAAAAGCGGCCTTTTCTGATATAATAGAGGCGGTTATA
>CAYOTH010000061.1:0-8201 GCA_964406835.1 uncultured Oscillospiraceae bacterium | reverse complement strand
GCTGATGCAGATGCTCGACGTGCAGTCGTTTTGGCGCTTTGACGTGAACACCTCCTCGGGCGAGGCAGTTTCGCGCAAAATTGAGGATCTCAAAAACGACTACGGGGCTACGGTCTGGCTGGTGAACGCGGCGGGCTATGCGTTGGTGAGCGGCGACGAGGGGCGCGAGGCGCTTTCGGATGCGCGCGTCACCGAGCAGATCAAGCGCGTGCTCTCCGGCGAGGAGATTCGCGTTTCGAATCTGCTCAGCGGCTATTCGGCGGGCGGCGCGACCATCGGGGTTCCCTGGTACGGCGTGCCGGGTGGCCGCGTGCTGGGGGCGATCCTGCTCACCGTGGGCAGTGAGGCGCTGGCCGTTGATTATTCCGATCTGATTCGCTATTCGATTCTGGCGGGGCTTTTGGCGCTGGTGATGAGCGGCGTGCTGGTCTTTCTGATTGCCCGCACGCAGTCTCGGCCCATCCGGCAGATCAACGAAGCGGTGCAGGCCTTTGCCGGGGGCGATTTTTCCCGGCGCGTCGAGGGGATTAAGGGATCGGGCGACGTTCGCCGTCTGGCCGAATCCTTTAACAGCATGGCTGAGGACATCAGCCGCCTCGATCAATCGCGCAAAAGCTTTGTGGCCAATGTCTCGCATGAATTGCGTTCACCCATGACCTGTATACAGGGCTATGTTCAGGGGATGCTGGACGGCACCATCGAGGAGGGCGAGCGCGAAAGGTACTTAAACACCGTGCTGAGCGAGACCAAACGGCTGACCAAGCTGGTGGGCGAGCTGCTCGATCTGTCGCGCTTTGAGGCGGGGAAAACGCCGCTGAACAAAACGCGCTTTGATATTGACGAGCTGATCCTTGGCGTGCTGTTCAAATTCGAGCAGCGCATTGAGGACAAGGGCATTGACGTGGAGATTTCCTTTAAGGAGCAGCCCTGCTTTGTCGAGGCCGATGCCGACCGCATCACGCAGGTGCTGACCAATTTGATTGACAATGCCGTCAAGTTCGCGGCGGAGAACGGGCAGCTGGTGGTCTGGACGCATGTGGTGGATAATCTGTGCTATGTGACGGTGAAAAACGACGGTTCTCCCATTCCCGCGGACGATCTGCCCTTCATTTTTGAGCGCTTTTACAAGGTGGACAAGGCGCATACCTCGGGCGGCGGCACGGGACTGGGGTTGGCCATCGTCAAGCGCATCATCGAGCAGCACGGACAGACGATCAGCGGGGCCTCGAGCGGCGGGCTGACCAGCATGGTCTTTACGCTGGAGTGCGCGAAGGACGGCAAGTTGGACGAGCATGAAGCGTCCGCAAACGACGCGGAGAAAGAGGGGCAGTCATGAAACAAACGGCAAAAAAGTGGGCGGCTATAATGCTGGTCGCCATAATGACGCTGAGCGTGGGAATTTGGGCGCAGGCCGAGGATTTGAGCGGCGTTTCGGCGGCGTCGGTCTATGAGAAGGCCGCCGATTCAGTGGTGGGCGTTTTCGCCATGGGCGAGGTCTGGTCGCGCGAGGCCGGCGTTTCGACCGTCGAACAGGACTACGGCACCGGGCTTTACATCGATGCGCGCGGCTATGTGCTGACGTGCTGGCATCTGATCTCTGGGGCGGATTTTGTGGAAGTTGAGCTGGTCGATGGCGAGCGCCTTCGCGCGGAGGCTATTCTCAAGGACGACAGCGTGGATGTGGCCGTCTTGAAGCTGGAAGCGCCGCTTGAGCAGGCCGAGCCGCTGAGCATGGGCGCGGCGGCAGTGGGCGAGCGGGTTTTTGCGCTGGGCAATCAGTACGACGCGTTTGGCCTGTATCCGCTGCAGCTGACCGAGGGGCTTGTTTCCGGCGCGCGAAGCGATTCTTTGGCGGCCAATTTTTCCCGCGCAGTGAAGCTTCTGCGTACCAACGCCTCGCTGGGAGCGGGCAGCTGCGGTGGCGCGCTTCTTAATGAGGAGGGTGCGCTCGTCGGCATGCTGGTGGGGCTTGTGGATGACGACGGCGTGGAATATGAAAGCCTTTTTGCCTCGGCCATTCCAGCGGATACGCTTTCGAAGATTGTTTCCGACCTGATCGAATACGGCGCGGTGAAGCGGCCGCGCATGGGCGTGATGGTCGTGGACAACGACGGCCCGGAAGAGGCGCTCAAGAATTATCCGCCCTGCGGTTCGCTGGTTTCCGAAGTGGAGGCAGGCGGCCCGGCCGATCAGGCCGGTATACTGGTCTACGATGTGATCACCGCCATCAACGGCGTGCGAACCCACAGCTTTACGGAAATGTCGGCAGAGCTTGAAAAGCATGAGGCGGGCGAGGTGATTACCGTCACGGTTTACCGCTGCGCCGATCCTGTGACCGGCCAGTTCCTGGACGAAGCGTCCTATCTTGATTTGCAGGTTATGCTGGACGTGCTTGATTAAAGCGCGCGATCGACATATTTAGGACGTCCGGCTGCTTCTTAACATAAAAAAGGAAGCGGCCGGGCGGCGCACACCCGAAAAGGAGGCCATCGAGATGAAACCGAAAAGAGCCCGATTGTATATGCTGGGCGATTCAATGACCGAGGGAGATGGCGGATCCTACCGCTATGCGCTGTTTGAGCGGCTGTGCCGTGCCGGCGCGGCCTTCGAATTCCTCGGCGAGAATATGGACGGCGACATTCGATTGCCCCGCGCGTTTCGGCGCCATGGCGGCAGCTGCGGCGCGCTGATCGGGCGCGATGCCCGGCAGGCCGGAACTCTGAGAGGACGACTGCGCGAACCGGCCGGGCGGCAGGCGGCGGCGCGAGCCGATATGATTCTGCTCTGGGCCGGATCGGACGACTGCGCGCAGGGCCTTGCGGCCGACGAGGTGAGCGCCTGCTTTGAGGGGCTGCTGGACGATATTTATTCGATCAACCCCGATGTGACCATCTATGCGGCGACGCTGCCCGACCGGGACGAGGCCGCGCGCGAGTTTAACCGGCTGCTGCTGAGCCGATCAGGCCCGGGGGATGCCGAGCGCGGACGCCGGCTGAAAATCGTGGACATGAACCGGGGAGAGCGCCGCCTGGGACGCACGCCCTTTCCCGGGGGTGAGGAGAGCCGTCAGGACGAGAAGCAGGCGGCGACGGCCTGGATGAGCGCGCTGGGCGAGGACGTGCTCGATTTAAACCGGCAGGGCGATCCGGATTACGAGGCCGAGAAACGCGTCGAGGCGCTTTCGGCCGATCTGCGCGATATGGCGCTGCACCCCGGCGAGGGCGTGACCTTTCACGCCGACGCGGTGCCTTCCGAGGCGGCGAACACGGCGGTGCTGTGGTATTCCTCCGCGCCCGATGTCGCCACGGTGGACGAATATGGCACGGTGCGCGCCTGGGCGGCCGGCAATGCGCTGATTTCGGCCACGACGCTGGACGGCGGCTTTCGGGCGCTGGCCCGGCTGAACGTTTCAGGCGAGCCGTTTGACCCGGGCGCGGGGCTGGTTGAGGCGCTTTCTCAGGATGAAGCGGCGCTGTGGACCGGTGAAACCAGCGTTGTGCAGGCGGGCCGCTTTGCGTGGAGTCGGGAGAGCGTTTCCGGCGGGCTGATTGCGCGCGCAGGCGTCTTAAAGGGCGGCTTGCGCACGCTGCTCTCGTTTAACTATACGACGGCGGGGGAACGCACGCGCAGTCCCGAGCGCTGGGTGGCGCTGCGGCTGGGGGCGCTGGAGATACGCCTTTCGGCGGGCGGCATGTATGCCGAGGTGCGCGAGCGGGGAGAGAGCCGGGAACGTGCGCGGCTTTGGCCCAAGCTGGCCGTGACGGAAAGCTATGCGCTTTTGCGCGACGGGCGCAGCGTGACGCTGTATAAAAGCGGCGAAAAGCTCTTTGCCTGCAAAACGCAGACGCTGCCCGAGGACGGTGTGCTGGAAATTGAATGGCATGATTTTGCACACCGCAACGAGATCAGCCGCCTGAGCTACAAAACCGAATAATGCGCTGAATGAGCGAAGACAGCAGACCTCAGAGGAGAAGATTCTTCTGAGGTTTTTGCTTTGCTTGCCTGAAAAACGGCCTTCAAGGGAGGACAAAGCCCTGGAGACTTCGCGCGGCTTCGCTGTGGTCTTTTTTTAGGACATGACTATGCTGGCTTGCCGGCGCTTAAACCCCCGGGAGTCGGGGGATTTCTGAAAGAAGAAAGGGATGGGAGTTCTAAGGCCGGGCCTTCCGGGCAGAAAGATTGTGGCTTGAGAGACGAGCGCGTTCAGGGGCTGAAAAAACGGCGGAGCTTTGGTTGGGACGTGCAGGGAGCTTGTAGGCTTGAGGGAAGCAGTGTGCTTTTATGAAAGCGGGAACGAGGCCCTGGGCGTGCCTTACTGTGCGGGGCGTGAAAAAAAGAGAGGATAGTGTCCTTCTGTGCGCAATTGTGTCTCGCAATTTGGAAAAAAGTGCGCTATAATAAAGGAGACAGGCCAAGACCGTTTGGCGATAAGAGACCTGTGGGAGGAAAAAATTCATGCAGAGAGTTAAATTTACCGCGCTGCCGCGTCCGTTTGTCTGCGCGCTGGTGCAGCAGAGCAGCGTGGAGGATACCATTGCGATGATGCACCAAAGCGATTATGACGGCGCGCAGGCTATTGGCGTGGACGTGTGCCTGATTCGCGACGAGGAGCTGACCGACGAGAAGCTGCGCGCCATCATGCGCTGCACGACGCGCTCGGTTTATGCCATGTGCTATCGCCACGACAGCGTAAGCCGCACCGAGGAGGATCGCGCCGAGATGCTCAAGCGCATGGCGCGCGCGGGTGCTTCGATTGTGGATGTCATGGGCGATTTTTATGACCCGCAGAGCACGCAGCTGACGAAGGACGAAACGGCTGTGGCTCGCCAGATGGCGCTGATTGACGAGATTCATGCGCTGGGCTGCGAGGTGCTGATGTCCTCGCATTTGCAGGTTCCCATGAGTGGCGAGGAGGTTTATGCGCATCTGCACGAGTTTGAAAAGCGCGGCGCGGATGTTGTGAAGATCGTTCCCTTCGTCAACACGCGCGAGGAGATGGCCGAGTCTGTGCGCACGACCATGATGCTCAACGAGCGCCTTGAAAAGCCGTTTATTTATGTGAGCAACGGCGCATTCGGGCGTCATCAGCGCATCATCGCGCCCATGTTCGGCGAAATGCTGATCTTTGGCACGCTGCCGGCGCGTCATGTCGGCGAGGTGACGCCGCATCTGCCGGTCAATGTGCTGCGCGCTATTCAAAACGACGTCTACGAGCACATTGATCCCGACGAAGGCTGTGCGCAGTAACGACTTAAAAGCCAACAGGAGGGTGGAAGAAAATGAAGTACGAAAACAAAGTAGGTATTATCAGCGGCGGCGCTTCCGGCATGGGTCGCGTGACGGCGCGCCGTCTGCTCGAGGGCGGCGGCTGCGCGGTGATTGCCGATGTTAATCCGGCGGCGTTCGAAGGCATCTACGAGGAATTTGCCGCGCATCGCGAGCGCATTTTGTGCATGGAGTGCGATGTGCGAAAGATGGAGAGCGTTCAGGCTGTGGCCGATGAGACGGTAAAGCGGTTTGGCCGCATTGACTATCTGTTCAACTTTGCTGGCGGCGAATCGTCGCGCATGTGCCGTACCGAGGGCGACTTTATCAAAAAGCCGCTCGAGGTGATCGAGTGGGGTCTGGACGTCAACCTGAAGGGCCCGATCCTCTTTTCCCGTGCGGTGCTGCCGCAGATGTTTGAGCAGAACAGCGGCGTGATTATTCTGATGGGCTCGATTACGGGCTTTGAGGGCGGCGGCGGCGGCGCTGTGGACTACGCGGCGGCCAAGAGCGGCCTGATGACCGGCGCGGTCAAATCGCTGGCGCAGTACGGCGCGCCCCACAACGTGCGTTGCTGCTGCGTGGCTCCCGGCCCGGTGATGACGCGCCCCGGCATGGCCAATATGGGAACGCTGATGGGCTATCAGGCGCAGCCGGAGGAGGTTGTCAGCCTGATCGAGTTCCTGATTTCCGACGAGGCGCGCTCGATCACCGGCTCCACTCACATGATTGACGGCGGCCGCTCGGCCACCCACATGCAGATGGGTATTTAAACGCAAAACAGGAGAATAGTAACGATGAAGATTCTTTTTCAGGGCGATTCGCTGACCGATTGCGGCCGCGCGCGCGATAATGACAAGCCCAATGTGCATCTGGGCAACGGCTATGTCAATATGATCTGCGGCGAGCTGGTCGCCTCCAATCCGCAGGCAGGATACGAGGTCTACAATCGGGGCATCGGCGGCAACCGCATTGCCGATCTGTATGCCCGCTGGATTGAGGATGCGCTCAACCCGGAATATGATCTGCTGAGTATGCTCTGCGGCATCAATGACGTGGGCTTTGGCCTGCGCCTGAACTGCGGCAGTGATGCCGAGCGCTTTGAGGACATCTATGACCGGATGCTGGGCGAGGTCAAAAAGACGCATCCTGAGGCGCGCCTGCTGCTTATCGAGCCGTTCCTCTTCAGGATGCCCCATCAGGACGGCCCGCGCGGCGATGATATCAACCGCGACTGGGACATCTGGAGCCGCGAAATCCGCAAGCGTGGCGCGGCGACCGAGCGTCTGGCCCGCAAATACGGCGCGCTCTATCTGCCCATGTTCGATCATTTCGAGGCGCTCAGCGCGCAGTTCGGCCCGCAGACCTACAGCATTGACTGCATCCACCTGACGCCGGCCGGCAACCATGTCCTGGCACGTCGCTGGATTGATGCGGCGCGCGAACACGGCCTGATCTGACACCCCATAGACCATAAGGCCTCTTCCGAATCAAGGCTTTCGGAAGAGGCCCTGTTTTTGTTTTGGACGGGATCAAATGCTTCGATCAATTAGGGCGTGGATGGAGGCAAGAAGGCAAACTCGTTTCCGACAAAGGTGGGGTGTGAGAGTGCGGAAGGAAAGTAGCCATGGGTCTGTGCAGCGGGGTTTTAACGGGGTAGAACGCTCTGTTTCGGCGCGGGAGAGAAGCAGGCTTGAATCCACCCTTGGAATGGCCTTGGGGGCTGGCGTTTATCAGCCTTTGGCGGGAGCGAATGAAAGCCGGGGACGTGTTCTCTTGCCTGCTCGGTTTGCCGCTTCATGAGAAGTCGATGAGAAGAGTGTTTTAGATGTTGACAAATCAACTTTTGAGGGCTATAATAGGGTATGCTGTTGATGAATCAACATTCTAAATAGAGCGAGGAGCGGACTGAGTATGGATGGACGCTATGAAACGTTTACCGGGCTGATGACGCGCCTGGGGCGAAGCATTCGGCGCATCAAGGCGGAGGAAATGGCGGCGTATCAGCTGAAGGCGGGGCATGTTTCCTGCCTGTATTATCTCAACGCCGAAAAGGGGTTGACGGCTTCGGCACTGTGCGCGCGCTGCGACGAGGACAAGGCGGCTGTTTCGCGGGCGCTGGACGAACTGGAAGCACGGGGCTATGTGGCGCGCGAGGAAGGAAAGCGCTATCGCAGTGCGCTGCGCCTGACGCCCGAGGGCGAGGCCATTTGCGCCTCCATTGCGCGGCGGATTAACGAGGTGGTCGAGGAGGCCAGCGCCGGGCTGGAAAACGGCGAGCGCGCGGCGATGTATCATGCGCTGGGTGTGATTGCCGAAAATCTGGAATTGATCGGTGAAAGGAATGAAGAAGCATGAAGGTGAGAATTATTGTGGATTCGGGCGCAGATCTGCGCCCTGTCGTTGCGGAGGCAGTGCGCATTGTGCCGCTGTCGGTGCGCTTTGGCGATATGGAATACCGGGACGGCGTGGACATTGGCAAGCAGGAGTTTTATGAAAAGCTGATTGAAAGCGATGTGCTGCCGACCACCAGCCAGGCCGTTCCCGCTCAGTTTGAACGGGAGTTTGAGGCGGCGGTCCGTGCGGGGGAGAGCGTTGTGGCGATCACCATGTCCTCGCGCCTTTCGGGAACCTATCAAAGCGCCTGCATTGCGGCGGCCGATTATGAGAATGTGTTTGTCGTGGACAGCCTTTCCGTGGCCATTGGCGAGGGCATACTGGCCGAATACGCGTTGCGCTGCGCCGAGGAGGGTCTGCGGGCGGCGCAGATTGCCGAGCGGCTTGAAAAAAAGCGCGATGATGTGTGCGTGATTGCGCTCTTGGATACGCTGGAATACTTAAAGCGCGGCGGACGCATTTCAAAGGCTGTGGCGCTGGCTGGCGGGCTGCTGGGCATTAAGCCGGTGGTCTGCCTGGAGGAGGGCGCGGTTGTGCTG
>CAYOTH010000060.1:0-8249 GCA_964406835.1 uncultured Oscillospiraceae bacterium | reverse complement strand
GTCCACAATGTTGTACAGCGCCTGAACCAGCATCGAAATAATCATCGGCAGAGACATGGAAATAATCAACTTGCCGACGGGCATCGTGCCCATTTTGTTTTCCTGCTGCATGTTTTTTCACCCATCCTTTCGTATTGCCATAACACACATCTTCAAATTATAGCAATCCACGGTTGGGAAATCATCATGTTTTCTTTGACGGCGCGTTATAAATACGCGCCGTCGCCGTATTGTTACACTTCACTGCGCCTCACGCGCTGGAAAAATCGCCCGGTGATGCGCGCCGTCGTCTTTAAGCTCAATCATCCCGCCTTCAAGCGGCTCGCCATCCAGCCGCGCCTTGTCGCACTCTCTCGATGAAACGAGCGTATAGTCTGCCCTGCCCACGCGTATTTTCACACTGATCTCGTTCCACTCCTCCGGCAGCAGCGCCTGCATGGACGCCTTTCCGGCGCACAGCTTCAGTCCGCACAGCCCGGTAAACAGCACGCGCAGATACCAGCCCGCCGCACCGGTATACCAGCTCCAGCCGCCGCGCCCGGCATACGCTCCGCTGTAAATGTCCCCAGCCATCACATAGGGCTCGATGCGATAGACCGCCTCCTTTTCGCGCGTATCGCCATGCGATGAGGGCAGAAGCATCCGCGCCGTTTCCCAGGCCTTCTGCGCGCGCCCCAGACGAGCCAGCGCCCAAAGCACCCAGCAGGCCGCATGAGTATATTGTCCACCGTTTTCGCGCACGCCCGGCGGATAGCCCCGAATATATCCGGGCGCCAGATCGCCGTCAAAGGGCGGCGTCAAAAGGCGAATCAGCCCGTGCTCCCGGTCAAAGAGCTGTTCCTCCACGGCATCCATGGCCGAAGCGGCGCGCACGCTGTCCAGCCCGGCCAGCACTGCCCAGCTTTGCGGCAGGGAATCAATGCGGCACTCGCTCCCCTCGCGCCCGCCTAAAGGCTGCGCCTCGTCGTCATAGGCGCGCAAATACCACGCGCCATCCCAGCCCGCGCCTTCAATGGCCTCGCGCAACCGATCCGAAAGCCGCTTCAATCGCGTGGCCTCCTCATCGGCGCAGCAGGGCGCAAAAATCGCAATCACCGCCATCATAAACTCGCTCAGCCAGACGCTTTCGCCGCGGCCCCGGCAGCCTACGCGGTTCATGCCGTCGTTCCAATCGCCCGTTCCCATAAGCAGCAGACCATGCGCGCCAAACTGCGCGGCGCGGTCAATGGCTCTCAGGCAGTGCTCGCGCAGCGTCCCATTTTGCGGCCCCGGCTGCGCATCGCCATACCAATCCTCCCGTCCGGGCGCAATCTCCACGTCGCACAAAAAGGGAATTTCCTCTTCCAAGATGCTTTCGTCGCCGGTTTCCTGCACATAGCAGCCAGTTACATAGGGCAAAAAGAGCATGTCGTCGGAAATGTGCGTGCGCACGCCCCGATACGGCGGGTGCCACCAGTGCTGCACGTCGCCGCTTTCAAACTGATGCGCCGCGCAAATGAGAATGTGCTCCCGCGCCTCGCCGGGGGCTGTGGCCAGCTGCGAAAGCTGATCCTGCAATTGATCACGGAAACCAAAAGCGCCGCCCGCCTGATAAAAACCGGCGCGCCCCCACAGCCGCCCGCAAAGCACCTGATAGGGCAAAAAGCGATTGATCTCGGTATTCATCCGTTCATCGGGCGTCACGATTTCAAGGCGCGTGAGCCGTTCCTCCCAGAAGTTCAGCGTGCGTTCCCGGAAAAACGCGCCGCCCTGCGCCGTCCATTTTTCCAGCAGCGCCGAAATCTCCTCCATCGTTTCGCCGCAGCCCAAAAGCAGCTCAAGCTGTCTTTCGCCGCCCGCTTCCACTTCAAGCTCCAAGCTCAGCGCGCCCTCGCGGGTTCGGGCCTTCTCGCCGGCAAAAGTCATAAACGCGGCCGTACCAATCTGCCCGCGCGCCCAGATCAGGCCGTCCGCGCCGCCCCGGCGCACAAAGCGCGCATCGCTTCGAAACACGCCCATGATCCAGTCAATGCGGGCCTCGACATGCAGCCGAATTACCCGATCACTTTCGTTTTTCAGCGTCAGAAAATGCACCTTGACGGGATGTTCGCAATCGACGAACACCTGTGAGCGCCACGCAAGGCCGTGCCGCCGTCCTTCATAGACGCTTTCCCCCTGCCGGTGAATCACACGCGCAGCCCCGCCCTCGGGATCGACACGCACGCCTGCCCATTCAAGGCGCAGCCGCTCGCCGCCCTCGTCGTGCAGAGGATCATTGTCAAAGGGCGTCAAGCGCCCCTCGCGGCTGTTCTCAAACCAGGTGAAGCTGCCGCCGCTTTCGCTGACCAACGTTCCAAAGCGCCGGTTGCACAGTATATTGCACCAGGGCGCAGGCGTCGGCCTTTCCTCTATAATATAATCGTTTCCCGCAAAGCCGCCCCAGCCGTTAAACGTCTCAAGCTCCGTCTTCTTTTCCAAAGGTTCGGAGGGCATCAGCCGTTCGTTTGCCCGTCCGGCAGGCTGTTCCAGTGCCGATTTAAGCTGCGCGCGCAAGGGCGGCAAACCGCAGTCAATCACCAGCGAGGCCGCCATGCGCAGCAGCCGACGCTGATCGGCCTCAAGCGCCGAACCGTCCAGCAGCTTCATTTTCCCCGATCCGGCCGCCAGCATGGCCTGCAGGCGATCGCGCACGGGGCAGTCGTAGTCATTGCCATAGTCATTGACCATCACAAGCGTATATTCTACGCCCATCGCCCGGTGATAATCGGCCATTTTCAGAAGTTCCCGCGCCGTTTCAAGGCTGGCCAGGCTTCGGCAAAAGCCGACGACCAGATTTTCGTCTCCGGAAAGCCCCAGTGGCCAGAGGCATGAAGCGTTCAAATCGCGCCGAGGCAGATCTTCAAGGCCGCTTTCGCCTCCCTGACAGCCTCCCAGCAGCGCTGCCGCCCGGTCAAACAGGCCGTACAATCCGGCAGGAACGCCCAGATAGCGCAGCAGCCCGCGCGTCTGAGCCGCCGCCAGCTCGCTCGATCGTTCATCGCCTGAAACGCCCTCGTGCCGCGCCACAAACGCCGCCGTGCTGTCCTCGTCGCTCAAGCCGGTCACAAAGCCGGTTTCCCGCACTTCGCCCGGCGCAAGGCGCATGGTCAGCCGAAGGGCCGCGCAGGGCGTAAGCGTATGACCCACGGCACCGCTGAATTCCCGCGCCAGCGCACCGCTGTCGGCCATGGAAAATCCCCGCTTCGTCAGGCGCGATTCGTCGCTTTCCCAGCTCAAGTGGGCTGCAGGGGTATCGTGCGCCATATAGATAAGCTGCGGCCAGCTTGAGCCCTCCGCCCGGGGACGCCGCCTGAACGTCAGCACGCCCGGCCGGGGGCAATCGCTTTCAATAAACAAATTCCAGAAGGCCGGATGCGCGCGATAATCGCTTTCCCGCGCCAACGTCACGCTCATGCAGCCGGTTACTTCAAGCGTCATCGCCTCCTCGCTGAGGTTTTCGAGCGTGACATGCTGCACAATCGCGCCGTCCTCCGGCGAAACGCTCGTCATGCATACTGCGCGCACGGCTTCGTTCTCGGTAACCGCCGTCACGCAGCCCGGCGCAAAGCGCACGCTTTGCCGAGCCGGAGACGAATCCCCGCCGCTGATCAGCATGGAAAAGGTTTCCGAGCGCAAATGGACAAAAAGACCCGAGCGTCCTGCGCCCTCCTGCGGACGCGGCGCATTCAAAGCCAGCCCGCGCGAAACCGCCTGCGCTGTTCCCTGGGCCATCCAAAGCAGCGTGGTTTCCGCGCCGCGCATGATGTGAGCATCATACTGCGAAGCACGCGCCGTCCGCTCCATGGGACGAGCCCCGCGAAAAACCGTCTCCCCTTCTGGGGCACGCCGCTTTGCAAGCTGTAAGGCGGAATGGGGCTTTCTTTCCTGAAGCAGCATAACCAGCGCCTGAGCCTGAGGCCGCGCCATAAACAGACGCACCAGCACGCCGTCCTCCAGCGCATTGCACAATGAGGCCAGTATCATTCCCTGATGATGTGCCATGTGGCTCTTCACCAGCCGATAGCCCGCCGCCCGGGGAATGCGACGCCTGTCAAAATCCGCCGCCTCAAAAAAGCCGTGTTCATCTGCCCAGCCCAATTCGCCCATGGCGCGCATATTGCGATAAGCCGCTTCATCAAAGGGCAGTGCCAGCATCGAAGCGTAGGGCGCAATCACCTGTCCCTCACAATCGCCGCGCAGCGCGGCTTCTGTCAGGCCAAAGGCGCGATACTGATAATTGAGCTGCCGGTCAAAGGCATACATGCCCGATTCCGAAACGCCCCAGGGCATACCCGGCGCGGCCGGCGTCGCCATCTGCGCCGAAATAACGCTTCGGCAGCTCTCCCCCAGCAGCGTTTCCGTCCACAGAGGCAAAAACAGACAGGGCATGAGATATTCAAACATCGTGCCGCTCCAGGAAATCAGCGCGCCGCCCTCCCCCACGCGGGCGCAGGCACGCCCCAGGTGCTTGAAGTGACTTACGGGAACCTGCCCCAGCATCATGGCGGTCAGGCTCAGGATCCTCGATTCGGAAGCCAGAAGGTCGTAATGCGATTCACTGTAACGTTCGCTGTCGCCCTCCACGCCGATGCGGAACAGTTTTTTCTCCTCGTCATAGAGCGCCCAAAGCTCCATGCCCTGCGCCAGCGCCTCCAATCGTTCACGAAGCGGCGAGGAAACCGCCATGGCGCACAGCAGAAGTGACGCGGCCAGATTGCCCGAATCAACCGAGGAAACATAACGCGGCGGCAGCGCCTTTTCAGTGCGTATGTCATACCAGTTATAAAATTGCCCGCGCCACTTTTCAAACCGTTCAAGTGTTTCAGCCGTCTTTTCAAGCCGCGCGCGGCATTCCTCTTCTCCAATCAGCCCCAGTTCCCGCGCCGCCACACAGGAAACCATATACAGTCCGATGTTGGTCGGCGAAGTGCGTTCGGCCGCGCCCCGGGGCGGGTCAAGCTGTACATTGTCGGGCGTCAAGCCGTTTTCCGGCGTGCAGTCGGCAAAAAAGCGCCAGGTTCGCCACGCCATATCGCGCAGCTCCGCCTGTTCAGCTTCGTTATAGACAGCCTTGATACGCTCCTCCTTTTCCCAGTCCTGAGAGCGCCGCGCCGCCGTCGTCCAGAGGGCAAAAAGCAGCGCTGCCGCAAGCAGCATACCCGGCTGCACCAAAGCGCCCCCCAACGCCAGCAAACCGGCAATCCAACCCGAAATCGCCGACATGCGGCCGCTTCGGCGCTCGGCATCCTCCGCCGTCACCCACTCGAGCAGACGCTTGCGGCTGATCAGGCGGCGATACAGCGCGCGCAGTATGGCATCCAGCGTCACACGCGCCTCCTCCGGCCAGAGCGAGAGGCGCATAGCAAAGCGTTCAAGCCCTTCGCGCGTTACGCCCCCGATGAGCAGAGAAACCAACAGCGGCCCCAGTCCCAGCACGCACAGGCCGGGCATGCCCAGCCATACGCCGCCCAGCAGCGCCGCCAGTGCCGAAGGGGCTTCCAATGAACGCATCCAGTTGGCCGCCAGCTTCCAGCGATCCAGCGACGTCAGGCGTTTGTCAAAAGCAAAGGGCAAGAGCTGCCAGTCGCCGCGTGTCCAGCGGTGCAGCCGTTCAAGCCAGGCCAGCACCCGGCGCGGATGTCCCTCATAAAGCGTCACATCATCGATAAATCCGGCGTGGGCAAAGAGCCCCTCGAGCAAATCGTGGCTGAGTATGCAGTTTTCCGGCAAATGAGCGCGCTCCATCGCCTCCCGAAAGGCCTGAACATCCAATATGCCCTTGCCGCCAAAACAGCCATCACCGGCCAGATCCTGCATCAAATCAGACTGCGCCGCGCAGTAGCTGTCCATGCCGCCTTCCCCGGCCATCAGCCGTACAAAGCGATACGCCGCCTCCTCGCCTGTCAGCGCCATGCGCGGAGCCAGCATCCCGTAACGAGCCCGGTTGATCGGCAGCGCCAAGGTACCAACCAACTCATGCACCGTCCCGGGCAGCATACGCGTTCCCGCATCCAGCGTGACGATATAGGCATAGCCCGCCTCGGCCAGCGCGGCGGCTTCAGGCTGTTCGAAGCGGTTTTCGCCACCGCTAAGCAGCTCGACCAGCGCATTGATCGCACCGCGCTTTCGTTCGCGCGCCGCATAGCGCCCCTCGCCCGAAACGGCCTCGCGCCGCCGGGTCAAAAGCCAATACTTTCCCCGACGCCCGCCTCGAGCCTCGACATCGGCCACCGCCTGAGCCGCCGCCAAGAGAATCTCCTGATCCTGCGGCCGTTCCGCCTGATCGGCATCCGGCAGATCGCCCAAAATGGCAAAGGTCAGCAGCGGGTCCTCTTCAAGGCAGCCCAGCGCTTCGAGTTCGGCCGCCAGCTCGCGCGCCCGTTCAGGCGACGTCATCAGCGCCGGAAGAATCACCATCGTGCGCATATCGGCATTCAGCCTTTCGAGCTTATAGCGCAAAAGGCGGCGTGGCGGCAGGCAGGCGGCAAGCCGGGAAAGCAGCTGCCCTGCTGTCCCCCAGATGACCGGCGTCAGGGTAAGCGCCCACCAACCCAGGATGCGTCCCAGCCCCAGCGCCGCGCACAGCGTCGCCGTGTTCAGAAACGCGCGATACAGCCGCGCCTGCGGATCGGGATAAATCCCGCACAGCCCCGCCGCCCTCACGCCCATGCCCCGCAGCAGCGCCTGCTCGCCCTCGTCGGTCGCCAGCCACCAGGTCATTTCGCGCCGCAGACCCTCCTCATGCTCGGCAGCCACCAGCGCCGCCTCGGCAAAGGTTCTCTCGCCGATGTCTGAATGCGCTGACAGTTTGACGATGCGCTCACGAATCTGGGCGCGCGATCGTTCATCCAGGCGCGGATAGCTGCCGGAAGGATCCTTCATCAGCGTCTGCTCCGTTCGACTGACTGCTTCAAAGCAGGCGCTCCAATCCAGCGCCTTCAGCATACGCAGCGTTGAGAGCGCATGGTCAAGCTGAACCCGGTCAAGCGACTGCCGCTCGCGCTCTATGGCGCATAGAGCCTCAGCCGAACGATCCCGTTCATGAAGCCAGGCCTTGAGCGCCGCCAGAGCCTGTGGCCTGTCCTGCTCGCGCATATGATGCAGCGCCCCTTCAAAAAAGGCCGTTGAACGCTGCAAAAGACCGGCTCGATTCAAATCAGCGCCCGCTTCGACCCATTCAATCGCCTCAAGGCGTTCGCGCTGCGCCGCGACGGCTCGCTCGCCCGCTGCCCGGCAAGCCTGCATCAGGACGATTGCCAGCGCTCTGGGCGCCGCCCACAGCTCGTTCATTTCCAGCGCGCGCACCTCGTCGAATGCCATCAGGCAGTCCTTCATCCGCTGAGCGCTGACGGCCGCATCGCTTCTTTGCACGATATCCGCCATCACACTCTGTATTCGAGGGCTTCTGCCGCGTGCCGGCAAGCGAGTCGGCCGTCGCTCCCACGCGGGCAAAAGCGCCTCAAAACAGGCCTGCATCATGCGGCCATTTTCGCACAGCCATTCCAGCGCCGAGGGCAAATCCTCCGTTTCCGCTCCCAGCCGCCGCGCCTCCTCCAGCATCGCCGCAAAGGCCTGCTTGCAGGCGGGTGCAAGCGGCGCGCGGCCATCCACCGTCAGCGAAACGGCCAGCGCGCGCATATGCTGCCCCATGGCCTTATCGTCCAGCGGCGCTTCATGCCTTTCCCAGGTATCATCGATCGTATTATTCAGACGCATAGGGTTTTACTCCTTATTGACAAGATATGGTCATTATCCCCGCTCCCTTCGCCGCTTATACCAACGCACGCTCTTCGAACTGGCACAGGCCGCTCAAGAAAAATTGAGCAAAATCAAAAAAAGGGCTTGACAAGATGCCTCCAGAGTAGTATAATGTCATCTGTTGAGACGCTCATGGAGAGTTGGCTGAGTGGTCGAAGGCGCACGACTGGAAATCGTGTATACGTTGATAGCGTATCTAGGGTTCAAATCCCTAACTCTCCGCCACAAAAAAGACTGAAACTTTGATACAAGGTTTCAGTCTTTTTTTATTCTCTTGCAAAATCCGAATGCAAAACGGTAAAATACCCCAGGGAATAGGCAGTTTTATCATTCCTTTCCGTCGCCACCAGTCCGGCCCCCAACCAGTAGGAAAAACGCATAGAAAAATGCACCCACTCCCTCTCGGTAGGTGCATAACAAAACGATTGCTGGGCTTTCGCTTTGACAATAGGGGCTATCGTTTGAACAATAGC
>CAYOTH010000059.1:0-8266 GCA_964406835.1 uncultured Oscillospiraceae bacterium | reverse complement strand
CTGTTCTCCATGTGCCAGCCAACCTGATACCGTTCATCCCCCGAAAGCGGATTAAACAGTTCATAGGCTCCCAGCCTGATTTGCCCGCCCAGCGTATGGCCGGTCAGCGCCGCATCCATCCACAGCCCGCCATCCTGCGCCGGCTGTCCATTCAGTTGAGGCAGCGCCTCCGGATTGTGGCTGAGCACCAGCACACACTCGTCGCTGTACAGCCCGGCGGCCGGAGTGCGAACATCCTGAAGCCCCGTTCGCCAATCGTCTACCCCCACCAGCGTCAGCGTCTGTCCATCCTTCTCAATCCGCACGGCTCTGTCGCGCAGCAGCATTACATCGCCCAGCGCCGCCGCTTCCTCAAGGGTCGTTCCGACACTGCGCTCAAGCAGATTATCCATATCGCCCGCCACGGCATATTTGCCCAACGGTGCAACAAAATTACGCAGCGACAGGAAAAACAAATCCCGTCTTTCCGCCATGGTATCATCGTAATTTTCTTCGCCGCCTAGGCTCACTGCCATTTGAACCAGATCGTTGCCCGTATAATCGCCGCCCAGCAGCAGCAGATCCGGCTCCAGCTTCTGAACCTGGCCCATAAGGCTTTCAACCTTTTTAAGTGAATTGAAGGTTGTCAAGTGAATGTCGCTGATATACACGATTTTCACGCCGTCGAACACCTCTGGCAGATCACGCAGCGGAAGCTCCGTCGAAACCACAAGAACCAAGCTGCCCCAAACCGTCATAACAGCCATAAGCAGCATCACGGTCAGCAGCAGACAGCGCATCAGCCAGCGTGACAAGCGCCTGGGCGCTCGCTTTTTAGTCGGCTTTTTTCTTTTCGCGGCCATGGCGTTCTCCTTTTCGTCAATGTTTCACGTGAAACATTTTTTGCCATTAAACAAACGTAAGTTCTTTTTTGCTAACTCAAAAAGAAGCGAAGTTTTGTAAAAAAGCGTGGTTTACCGCAAAATGTCGGCTTTGAACCGTTGCATACCACCCGATAATCCATTATAATAGGAATAGCGTCTTTATTCAACAGGCTCTCTGTGAATTGAAGCGCAAAATTGTTTGACAATAACATACCAAGACCGACAGGAGCGTTTCATGAAATCAAGTGAATCCAAGGGGCTATCCTGGCCCTTATCCCTGTTGGTGACTTTGCTCATCTGTCTTCTAGCCTTTGGCGCCTCCAGAATCCTGACGCACGAGGAATCACACATCCTCAGCAAGGCAACCGTTTTGCCCTGTACGGCGTCTCAATCTGTACAGATTCTCGGTGAAGGCGTTGTATACAGCGATGGGACATCTCTGCGCGCCCTCAATGGCCACGGCCGTCAAACGTGGAGCTATGTTGTCGGTGCAAACTGCGGCTTTTCGGCCTGCGACAGCGGCGTCGCCGCCTGGTCGGGCGATTTGCTCTCTGTCCTGCATCCCGAAAACGGCACGGCGCTCTTCAGCAGCTCGCTGGGACAAACCGTGCTCTCAGCCACCGTGGGCAGCACCTATGCTGCCGCGCTGATTGGCGCGGAAAACAATGCCTCGCTGGTTATTCTTGAATTAAGCGGCCGTGAAATTGACCGCATCGCGCTTGAGGACATTACCGTTCTGGATTACGGATTCTTCAACAAGGGCGATATGCTTTGGGTCATGTCCCTGGACACCAACGGTACCATTCCGATGAGCCAAATCACCACTTACAAACCCGGCCGGAAGCAATCCGGCAAGATCAACGATTCCGAGCAGATCATCTACGAGGTGATGTTTGAATCGCCGAATGTCTACGCCGTAGGCACAACCTACGTTCGCGTCTATGATTACACCGGCGTTGAGGATGTCAGCCAGCGTCGCCTGGTCTACGGCTGGTATCTGGTCGATTCCGATGCAAGCTCTGACGCCGCGCTGATGACCTTCGTCCCGATGGCCGAAATCGGCACGACCGCTGAAATCAACGACATTCGCCTCATTAAAGGCCATACCGATCGCACCATTCGTATGCCTTTTACCTGTTCGTCCATTTTGGCGCGCGGCAATGCCGTCTATGGCTTTTCCGAACAGTATGTGATGATCCATTCTCTGGAGGCTGAACAGGCCAAAACCTACCAGCTGCCCGTTCCCTGCGATGGGCTAATCGGCATCACCAGTGATTCGAACGCCGTCTTCGTTTCGGGCGATTCGGTTTATTTGGTTCCCCTGCCGTAAGAGCGGTTATTAAACAATTAAGGAGTGTAAAACATGAACATTGTTGACATCGTTGCTCTCGTCATCCTGGCTTTCAGCCTGTTTTCGGGCATGTACAAAGGCTTTATCACCTCGACGCTCGCTTTGCTGGGCTTCTGCGGCGCCTGGATCGCCAGCCTGGCTTCCTACCAGTATCTGGTCGCTGCGGTCACGGCCAACGAAGGGCTGATGAAGGTGCTCTCCGGCCTGACCAGCGCCGTCGATCTGTTCAAGACCAACACGCTGGCCAACCTTCAGGTGGCCGCCGCCTCCAGCGCCGATATCGATCAGGCTGTGAACGAAATCGGCATCCCGGTCATCAACGAGCTGTTCAAGAAGAACGTGGTGGGCAAGGTCTTTGCCAACAGCGGCCTGAACACCATGAGCGAATACCTCTCTCAGACGCTGCTGGATACCATACTTAACGTCATGGCCTTCGTGCTGATGTTCATCGTAATCTATGCAGCCATCCTGCTGATCGTCAACATGCTCAACAACGTCTTCCGTTTCCCGGCTCTGCGCCATCTGGATTGGCTGCTGGGCGGCCTGTTCGGGCTGGTGCGCGGCGCGGTTATTGTCATGCTGATCTTCGCCGTCGTCCCGACCGTCTCCTCCGCGCTTGAAAGCATGAACATTTCCCTGCTCAGCGATCTGGTCAATGAATCGACCATCGGCAGTTTCTTCCAAAACAGCAATCTGGTTTCCAACACGCTGCAATCCATACTTTCCTGATCAAAATCCCGGCGTCTCACCATCCGTGAAACGCCGGGATTTCCTTATACTGCCTCCCGACCGCCCGTTGAACGGGTGGTTTCCTATAAGAGTTGATCTCCTGTGATCGCCCTCTAAAGAGGGCGTCAAGCATCTTGTCAATCCCGTTCTTCGCTTTGCAAATCCCCCCTCAGGGATTATTCAAGGTGTTCTTCCATCATGTACCATGTCGATTGCTTGCTATTTCCCAGTGGAGTCCCATCAATTATGGAACTCCATACCTTTTGCTAAAGCTATTTTTCATAATCCCCAGTTCACCCAAGGATTTGTATTGCCTATTCGTCTACCAGCAACAAAGGGGGTTCCTGCGCCGCATTACAGCGCAGGAACCCCCTTGTTTAATCGATTCTTCGGTCCAATTCTGAGCACCAGAGTTGCCCCTCATAGCGCCTGATCACAATCAGCCTGTCCACATCGGGGGCCAGCAGTTCCAAATCCCCCTGCTGCACCACTTTGTTGGCCAGCCGCTCATGATTGATACGCGTAATTTCTGCCAGCAGCTCGCGGTCTTCCTGCCCCCAGGGATAGGTTCCCCGGCAGAACGGATCGTCCCCGCCCTGCGCCCCGGCCTCATCGCCGTAATACAGACAGGGCATCCCCGGCAGCGCGCAGATAAAGCGCCAGGCCTTTATAAAGCGCCGCTTTCCGCACTCATAGTCGGCCTCAGACAGCTTTTCAAAGCGCCGCTGCTCACGCGGACGATGCTCCGGCTCCACGCCGCTGAGTCGGTTGATGATGCGCGCCTTGTCATGACTGCCCAGCAGGTTCATCAGCGACTGAGCAAACGGCGCCGGATAGTTTTCGTACAGCGCATCCAGGCGGCGCTTCAGGGCAAAAGCATCAATTTCGCCCAGCATGAAGGCCATCAGGCCATCTCGAAGCGGATAATTCATCACGCTGTCCAGCGAATCCCCCAGGCAATAGGAGCGCAATTGACCATAGGCCACCTTGTTGGACGCATCCTCCCAAACCTCGCCCAGTACCGCCACCTCGGCATCAACCGATTTAACTTCCCGGCGAAGCGTCCTCAAAAAGCCCATGGGGAGTTCGTCGGCCACATCCAGCCGCCAGCCTGACGACCCGCGCCGGATCCAGCGCTTGACAATCGCCTCTTCATCGGTCAGCATATAGCGCTGATAGCTCTCGTCGTCCTTATTGACCGTCGGCAGCGTCTTAAAGCCCCACCAGCAGTTATAGTGATCCGGCCAGTGAGAAAACGAATACCACGAGGCATACGGCGAATCCCATGATTGATAGGCGCCCAGAGAATCATACGTCCCCTCGCGGTTAAAATAGCGGCTGTCGCTGCCCGTGTGTGAAAACACGCCGTCCAGCAGCACGCGAATGCCCCGCGCCCGAGCGCAGGCACACAGCCTTTCAAAATCTGCCTGCGTACCAAACGACGGATCAATCGTTTCATAATCGCCGGTATCATACTTATGATTCGAGCGCGCCTTAAACAGCGGATTAAAGTAAATCGCCGTAACCCCCAGCGCTTTAAGATAATCCAGCTTTTCACAGACGCCGTTCAGATTGCCGCCAAAGAAATCGTCTGCCCGATTATCATGCGTCTCTTCGTCCACGCGCAGCGTCGGCGGTTCATCCCAGCGCTCATGAAGCCAGCCGTTTTCAGGCTGCTTTCGCCCGGCCGTCGCAAAGCGATCAGGCATAATCTGATACAGCAAGCCCTCTCGCATCCAATGCGGCGTATCATACGTCGCCTCATAGACCGTCAGTTGAAAGGACGGCGGCTCGCCCTCGTAGAGACGTCCTTCGCCGCCCAGGCGGTCATCCGCATTGCCGTAATAGCCTCTGCGCCCGTCTTCTTCAATGATGAAGTAATACCAGAACAGGCCGCTGTGCTCCGGCAGCGTTATTTCAACTTCAAAAAGACCGGCTCCCCAAGGAGAGGCGGTCATTTCGTGACAAATCTCTCTATCCTCCCACCAGACACGCAGTCTGACATGCACCGCAGCCGGCACCTGGCAGCGAAGCATCACTTTGCTGCCGGCAGGCCGCGCGCCCGAAGGCGTCCGATACAGAGGATCTCTTGAATCATGCCGCACAATCATTCCAAATCAAGCGGCTTCAGGTGCCATATCTGGTCGTTGTATTCGCTGATCGTGCGATCGCTGGAGAAAATGCCTGACTTGGCCGTGTTGATGACGGCCTTTTTGAGCCACAGGCCATGGCGCTTGGAATAATCCTCTCCCAGCAGCGCCTGTGTCTTCATGTAGCTAGGCAGATCCTTCAGCACAAAATAGGGATCGGCCATGCCGTTTCCGTCGCCGAAGAGCAGCGCATGATAAATCTCCTGGAACATATGCGGGTTGCTCGCATCCAGCGTGCCGTCAATGAGCTGATTGAGCGCTCGGCGAATCTCGGAATAGGTCTCGTAGATCTGGCTGGCACGATACGTCGAATAGGAAGATTCCACCTCGTCCGCCGTCAGGCCGAAAATATAGATGTTGTCCGGGCCGACTTCGTTGTAAATCTCGACATTAGCGCCATCCATCGTGCCAATCGTCACAGCGCCGTTCATCATGAATTTCATGTTGCCGGTGCCGCTGGCCTCCTTGCCGGCCGTAGACAGCTGCTCAGAAACATCCGCCGCCGGCATCAGCACCTCGGCCGCCGAAACACAATAGTTCTCCAGGAACACAATGCGAATCATCTGGCTGGCCCGGGGATGCGCCGCCACCAGCTTAGAAATGCTGTTAATCAGCTTGATAATGAGCTTGGCGCGGTAATATCCCGGCGAAGCCTTCGCGCCAAAGATAAACGTGCGCGGCTGAACAGTGTAATTGGGATCATCCACAATCCTGTTGTAGAGAATCAGCACAGCCAGTATGTTCATCAACTGCCGCTTATACTCGTGCAGTCGCTTGGCCTGAACGTCAAAGAGCGTATCCGGGTCAATCGAAACGCCCTGCATGCGCTCCATGCGGCTACACAAACGGCGCTTGTTCTCCCGCTTAACCTGATCGAACCGCTCGATAAAGGCCGCGTCCTCCGCAAAGGGCATCAGCTTTTCAAGCTCCATGGGCTGCTTGCGCCACCCCTCGCCAATGGCCTCGTCGATCAGCGACGACAGACCAGGGTTGGCCTGCATCAGCCAGCGCCTGTGCGTAATGCCGTTCGTGATGCCCAGGAAGCGCTCCGGAGCCATTTGGCAGTAATCCTTGAAGGTCTGCTTGCGCAGAATATCGGCGTGAATCTGAGAAACACCGTTGACCGTCGAGCCCATGGCTACGCACAAATTGGCCATATGCACCTGATTGTAGGCCAAAATCGCCATCTGAGCAATGCGGTTCCACTGCCCCGGGAAATGATTCCAAAGCTCCGCGCACAGGCGGCGGTTCATCTCCTGAAGGATCATATAAATACGCGGAACCAGCATACTGACCATGCGCTCCGGCCAGCGTTCAAGCGCCTCCTGCATAACCGTGTGGTTCGTGTAGGCAAAGCAGCGGCGAGTAATCGCCTCGGCCTCTTCCCAACCTAGGCCCTTTTCATCGATCAGCACGCGCATCAGCTCAGGAATCGCCAAGCCGGGATGCGTATCGTTCACCTGGAACATCACCTTCTCCGGCAGCAGCTCCCAGTGCGGGCCATAAGTCTTTTCAAAATCACGCACAGCAAACTGAACAGAGGCCGACGAAAGGAAATACTGCTGCTTGAGGCGCAGCTCCTTGCCCTTTTCGTGGTTATCCTCCGGATAAAGCACCTTCGATATGGTTTCAACCAGCTCTTTATCCTCAGAAGCCTCCACATACTGTCCGCGGTTGAACTCCTGCATATTCAGCGGATTGATGGCACGCGCTGACCAAGTTCGCAGCATATTGACCATATTGCTGTCATAGCCCAGCACCGGCATGTCATAGGGCACAGCCTGCACGGCGTTATAATCGCACAGCTGATACTTCATGCGGCCATTTTCCGAATACTCGCGCACATAGCCATTAAAGCGCACTTCAACAGCCTGATCCAAACGACAAATCTCCCAGATATTGCCCCGCTCCAGCCAGTTATCGGGCAGTTCAACCTGAAAGCCGTCCGAAATATGCTGGCGGAACAGGCCCAGCTCATAGCGAATCGTGCAACCCATGGCCGGGAGCTTCAGCGCCGAGAGCGAATCGAGGAAGCAGGCCGCCAGACGGCCCAATCCACCATTGCCCAATCCAGGCTCCGGTTCGCGCTCAAAAATGCGCATTTTGTCAATGCCCAATTCATCCAGCGCCGCCATATACTCCTTCTCATTGACCAAAGACACCATGTTGTTGTGCATGGCGCGGCCAACCAGGAATTCTGCGGAGAGATAATACAGCTTCTTGGCCTGTTGGCGCTTGCGTTCGCCGCGGGAAATCGCACGCCGCTCCATCACCTCGTCGCGAACGGTCATGGCCAATGCCTGATAAAGCTGATCGTCGGTGGCGTCCACAACGTCGCAACCAAATTGCCGCTGCAATTTCGAAACGATCGCTTCCTTAATTTCTTCCTTAGTCATATGCGATACGGGCATGGTATACCCCTCCTTTTCTCATTATTTTAGCATAGCCTTTTAAGCCAAACAAGAAAGTTTGCTTTAACTTCATATGTCCCTCCCCCTGCCTTTTTTGCGAAGAAATGCCGATAACGGGCGCTCAACGTAAATCCTTCCTTCAAAATGCGCCGTTCTTCTCAGTATACGCCCTTTTCGGCGTTTTTTTCGCGTTCTCTTCCCTTTGCAAAAGACATATGCTTGAGCGACCGATGAAGGGAGGCCGTTTTATGAAGGACTATATCGAAGAGCGTGTGCTTGATATTGCCGCGCACATCCTCTCCACCGGCGCCACGGTGCGTCTTTGCGCACAGCGCTTTGGAATCAGCAAAACAACGGTTCATAAGGACATGCGCGAGCGCCTGCCTCGCCTCAATGCACCACTAGCCGAAGCCGTCGGGCGCGTGCTGCAATTCAACAAGGATGATCGTCACATCCGCGGCGGGCAGACCACGCGTCAAAAATACATCGCCCGGCGCGCCGAGCAGGCTGCCGCAAACGCCTCGCGCCCCTCCTAATCACGCTCACTGGCCCTAAATCTGCGCATTTTGCTCCTTTTGCGGCCTCCCTGTTCGCGCCGCCGCAAAATTTCACCAAAACAACCCCGGGACTCTTGACAGGCGGCGACGAATATGCCATAATAATGGATAGGTTACCATTTGATGCACTTATCTCTCCGTAGCTCAGCAGGATAGAGCGTTCGCCTCCTAAGGTGGCGTTACAACGCTCACCTCTGAAAAAGTG
>CAYOTH010000058.1:0-8313 GCA_964406835.1 uncultured Oscillospiraceae bacterium | reverse complement strand
TTATAACCGCCTCTATTATATCAGAAAAGGCCGCTTTTTGCGACCTTTTTTGACACGCCCTTTGTTTATGCGCTTACAGCGTGCGTTCCAGGCGCACGCAGCGGCCGACGATCAGCACATCCTTGACCGAGACGACCTTGCCGACAAATTCGGATTCATAGCTTTGCAGCAGCAGACGCCCGCCGTCCTGCTTTTTGATCTTGCGCACAACGCGCTGGCTATCCAGCTGAACGAGCATCACCGCATCGTCCACAGCCACGGCCGTCGGCACAGTCAGCAGCAAATCGCCCGCAAAAATGCGGAATCCCCGCATTGAATTGTCCGGACAGCGATAAAAAATCACCTTATCGGGATGACCGCCCTCGATTTTTCCGCCGATCACCGGCATCAGTCGATGGTCAATCACCACACCGGCGGCATCCATAATCGGCACGCGCTTGACCACGCCGCCCAGCGCATCCAGCCAGGCATCGGCGCTGGCCTGCGTGGCCTCGCGCTCCGCCTCGGTATAGACCGGCTTTTCCGGCGTCTTAACCGGAATCACATACGGCCGCGGACGCAACTCAACCGGCGGCTCGGCAGCCACCTCCAGCTCTGTCGAAATCGGATTTTCCACGCCCAGCACCTTCAAAATACGCTGTGCCTGATCGTCCGAGACAATGCGTGTTCCCATCTCGACATCGTTAATAAAGGATTCCGCCACGCCGCACTTCTTGCCCAGTGCCTTCGCCGTCATGCCCTTTTTCAGGCGCGCCGCGCGGATCGTTTCACCCAATCGGCTCATATACCAAATCCTCCGTCGGTTTATAATGGTTCATACGGCCTCTTCAACCGTATTTTTTATTATAGCGCATATGTCGCCGCATTTCAAGCCGTCAAAGACAAAAAGCGAAGGGATTTCTGCTCCCTCCGCCGATCTCCTCAAGTTTTCCCGCCATGCATCTTATGGGACTGTTCTTTCAAACACACGCCTTCAGAAGATTGTCCGCCGCCCCACTGCTAAAGACACGCTGCCTCTCAAACAGCCCATTAACGCCTCTGCCGGGACAACTGGCGCGCTGTCCATGAGCTCGCGCTTACCTGCAAATCCGCCTCACAAAAAGACGCCCCGGCTGGCCGTTGCGGCCGCTTAACCGCCGCTTCAACCTCTGCCTGCCGGGACATCCTCTTATTCACTTTTCGACTGCGACGACTTCGCCAGATCGTCCGCCGTCTGATCGACCGGCGCGCTGTCCATCGGCTCGCTCCACGAAGGATCATCGCCGGGCGGCACTGTGCTGGCCGGTTCGACGGGAGAAAACGTCTCGACGGCCTGTTCAGGCCCCGGCGCGCTGTCCTCCGAAAGCGACACGCTACCCCATAAGCCGATCATTCCGGCGCCTGAAATCAGCAGCTTGCCCATCAGGCCGATCATCCCGGCTGCCAGCCCCAGAACCAGCAAAATCGCCAGCACCGACAGCATGGCCCTGACCGCGCGCATCAGCCATAAACCTCGTTGTTCAGATATTGACGCCAGACCGTTTCAAACCAGCCGCCGCCCTGAGGAAGCGCCCGCAGCTCGACCGCTTTGGTTTCGCTTCCGCGTGTTTCAAAGGCAAAACCACGCGCATCAGGCGCATCATCCGCCACACGGCGCGACGTAAACCCATGTCCCGCCTCACCGGCAAACTGAGCCTGACAGCGCATGGCCGAAAGCGCCGCCCGCTGAACCAGTAGCGTATCGCGCAATTCAGCAGTCTCCTCGGGCGTCGCTCCGGCGATGTCCTCATCCAGCCAAGCCTGCACGCGCGCGGCCATATCGCTCATCTTGTCCAGATCGCGCATAGCTCCGGCATAATCATCCATATCGGAGCGTGCCTGCGCCATAACGCGTCTGGCCCTTCCATCCTGCGCCGTACGGCCAAAGAAGGCCGTCTCGCGCTCCAGATCGCCCTGGGCCGCACTGAGGAACGCCTCTTCGCTGCGAGGCGATTCACTGCCGCCATGGTGAATGATGTGCAGCGCCGCACGCAGCGAGCCGACCTGCGTCTCGTTCAGCGCGCTGCCGCCGGGACGGTACATACCAAAGGCACCAGCACACTCACCGGCCGCATACAGCCCCTCAACCGTCGTGCGCCACCAGGAATCGATCAGCAATCCGCCGTTGGAATGCTGCGCGCACACAGCCACCTCAAGCGGCTCCTTATAAAGATCAATGCCATGCGAGGCATAAAAATCAATAGCCTTTTGATTGATGGCCGCCAGGCGATCGATGGGACGCGACTGCATGGCCTCACAGTTGCGCAGATAATCCGCCGCCTCAGCGCTCAGGCCATTGAACGCGCCGCCCTCCACCTCGGCGGTAAAGTCCATATAGGCATGACCGCCCCGGGCGTTGAGCGCCGCCACGGCCATATCCACACGGGAAGAACCGGCCAGCTTGCGCGCATCGAACGGCCACTGATATCCCTTCAAGAACACCGAATCGAGCATATCGCTCCGCCCGTCAAAGAACGGCTGCAAAAACTCGTTCTGCCCGTCGGTATAGCGCGGTATAGCCTGCTGATAGCTGCCTGAAACATTCCAGCGCACCTTCAGTGAAGCCAGGCCGTACTGCCAGTAGCACAGGTTGTTGCAGGCCGCACCCGCCCGAATGGCCGCGCCGCTTGCACCCTGCTGCTGCTCTGGGAACACCACGCGGCCATATGCCGTCGCCGCGCCGCCCGTGCAGAGTATGACATGGCGCGCATTGACCGCCACAAAGCCGTCCCGGCCATGCATCAGCGCGCCGCAGACGTGATTATGTCCATCAGTCAGAATCGAGAGCAGCTTGAGGCCGTCCTCACGCCGCACGCTGCGTGCCTTCACCGATTCGCTCAGGCACTCGACCATCATCTTGCTGGTCAAAGGTCCGGCCGAGGTCGCGCGCTGGGTGCTGTCGTGGTCGGTCTGATAGCCGATGTACTCGCCCCATTCATTGTGCGGAAACGGCACGCCAATCAGCGCCAGCTTCATAAACGAGCGCGCCGAAAGAGCCGCCATGGCATAGGCGTGATCGCCGTGCATACCGCCGCCGGCATAGAACGATTCTGCCATGGACTGCACCGATTCGTTGCCCTCGCCGCTCAGGCTCAGCTTATAGTAGGTCTGCTTGTCGCTGCCCGCATTGCGGCTGGTTCCGGCCTGAAAATCATCGCAGAGAAGCAACACGTCCACGCCGGCCTTTTTCAGCTCGTCCGCGGCATTCAACCCGGCCGCGCCCGCGCCGATGACCGCCGTATTGCAATGAAGTATCCGCATGTGTTTCTCCTTTTACAGCCGCTGCAGGTGGAAGCCGCCGTCCACATTGATGACCTCGCCCGTCGAGAAGGGCAGAAGATCCTGGCTCAGTGCATAAACTGCCTTGGCAATATCCTCAGGATAGCCCCAGCGCTTGATCGGCGTGATGCCACCCTCAATCAGCGCGTCGTACTTATCCTTGACCTTGCTGGTCATATCGGTGGCGATGATGCCCGGACGAATCTCGTACACCGGAATGCCATACTCAGCCAGTCGCACGGCAAACAGCTTGGTCATCATCGAAAGGCCGGCCTTGGAAACACAGTATTCGCCCCTGTTGACCGACACCACATCGCTGGACATTGACGTAATGTTGATAATCACGCCGCTGCCCTGCTCAATCATCTTTTTGGAAACCAGCTGCGTCAGGAAGAACGGCCCGACCAGATTGACATCGAGCAGCTCATGCATGGACTCCTCGCCCATGTCGAGCAGATCGGCGCGCACGCGGGGCGCAATGCCGGCATTATTCACCAGCACGTCAATGCGGCCATACTTTTCCAGCACGGTATCAACGGCCTTCTGGCGCTCCTCGGCGCTGGAATTATCGGCGATAATGCACAGAAACTTTTTCTGCGCCTCCTCGTCAGCCTCGCGGCGTGAGGTCACGGCCACCTGATAGCCGTTCTCATGCAGATATTCGGCGATACCGCGGCCAATACCGCGCGAACCGCCCGTCACCAATGCAACCTTGCTCATCACTTTTTCCCTCCCAGCACTCGCTGAAACTCCGGATAGTACCAGGCCGTATCGCGAACGGGACAGCCAGGACGGCCGGTGGGCTGGCGCATAATCTTGGTGCAGACGCCGCAGGTAACGCAGCACTTTTCAGGCGTCATCGCACCCTTTTCGATAACATCCTTGGCAAAATCAGGATAGGCAAACGCGCCGCGTCCCCAGCCCACGCACTTGGCGCCGCCCTCTTCGATCAGACCGGCGGCAATCGCGGGACCATACTGGCGCAGATAGCTCATGCCTGTCGCCACGCAGACAACCTCCGGCACCTCGGCCTGAGCACGGCGGCAGCCATACAGCAGGCGCGCCACGCCGTCGATCGGGTTTTCGGGCTGCTCGTAGCCGCCGCGGGCATAGGGACGGTTGACATGCGGATTGTAGTAGGGCGTGCCCATGGTAATGTTCAAAAGCACAACGCCCATACCAGCCAGATCGCGCACCAGGCGCAGCGGCTCGTCCAGCGCCAGCGACTGATTCTCGCCCACGCCCCACGCGCCGGCCTCGCCGTCGTAGAGGTTGACGCGCGCCGCCAGGATGCCGTCGCCAATTTCGGAGGCCGCCGCCTTCACGCAGTCAAAGTAAATCTTCGTGCGGTTTTCGTAGCTGCCGCCATAGGGGGCCTGACGATCAAAGCCGCCCAGCATTTCGCTCATCAGATACAGATGGCAGGCCTTGACATCCACGCCGTCGAAGCCCGCTTCCATGGCCAGCTTGGTCGCATGAGCAAACTTGGCCGGCAGCGCCTCCAGCTCCTCGTCGGTGATGATCGGATAATCCTCCGGCAGATTCTGGTGCTTGTCAAGCGTCTCGTTCTTCCAGTTGCGGATGGGCGCTTTGGCATCCACCGGACGGCTCCAGCGGCCGGAATGGGTCAGCTGAGCGATGATCTTGGGCTCTTCCAGGCCTGCTTCCCGGGCCGCCGCACGCGCCTCGGCCAGCAGGTTTTTAAAGGAATCAATGTTCTCTTCAGTAATCATCAACTGGCAGGGGTTGGCACGCGCCTCGGGCGTCACAGCCACTGCCTCCATCCACAAAAGGCCCGATCCGCCCGCTGCAAAGCGGCGATAGCGGCGCAGCGTCCAATCAGAAGGCGCGCCGGTCTCATCGGCATCGCAGCCCTCCATCGGCTGAATCACCATGGCATTTTTCAGTGTAAAGCCTTTGCCCTGCACGGGACGCGTCAGCACGCTGACATCGCCCTGCGGCGGCAGCTTGTAGACGCCCTGCTGGCTGTCATACATCTCCTGAACATTCGAAAAAGGAAAACCAAATGACATTTTTCTGTTCCTCCGTCTTGTTTGATCGATAAAATTCGCGGATGAAGCCGCGCCTCATCCGCGAATGATTTCCTATGCTTTTCAGCGTTTCGCGGATTTGCCCAAACTTTTAGCCAAAGCCGACATTACAGCACGCTCATCAGCGTCTTGAGCATATCCTGCGGCGCGCAGACCGTCTTGTGGCGCACGGGCAGAGACGGCAGCTCGGCAATGGCTTTCGGCACACTCCAGCCGGTCTTCTCCGCCAGCGCATGACACATTGTGAAGTCGTCGGCATCCGCAGGCATCCCCAGCGCCGCCGAAACCGCCCGGCCAAACTTAAACGGACTGGCCGTCGAGGCCGTCACGCACACATGCGTATCATGAGTTTCTTCGCGATAATCACGCAGCACCTTCATGGCCACCGCGGTATGCGGGTCAATCAGGTAGTGATGCTCGTTCCAGATGCGCGCAATTTCGGAGGCGCACTCTTCGTCAGAGGCCCAGCCGCCGCTCATCAGGCCGTGCAGCTCGCCAAGAGCCGCCGCATCAATCTCGTAGCAGCCCGTTTCCTTGAGCTGCTTCATCCAGCCGGCAACCTTCTGGCCATCCCGGCCGCACAGTTCAAAGAGCAGACGCTCCAAATTGGACGAAATCAGAATATCCATCGACGGCGACGTGGTCAAATGGAAGTCACGGCGCGCATCGTATTTGCCGGTGGCAATAAAGTCAGTCAGCACGTTGTTGCAGTTGGAAGCGCAAATCAGCCGATTGACCGGAAGTCCCATGCGTTTGGCATAATAAGCCGCCAGAATGTTGCCAAAATTGCCTGTAGGAACACAGATGTTGATTTTTTCGCCGGGCGCGATCGTCTTATTGGCCAGCAAATCGCAATAGGCCGAGAAATAATAGACGATCTGCGGCACAAGCCGCCCCCAGTTGATGGAATTTGCGCTGCTGAGCACAATGCCCTGATCAGCAAAGGCGCGGGCCGCCTCCGGATCAGAGAAGATGCGCTTAACACCGGTTTGCGCATCGTCAAAGTTGCCGGTGATGGCCATGACGCGCGTATTTTCGCCGCGCTGCGTTACCATCTGCAGGCGCTGAGCCTCCGAAACGCCGCCCTGCGGATAGAAGACTGCGCAGCGCGTTCCGAGGACATCTGCAAAGCCGGACAGCGCCGCTTTGCCAGTATCGCCGCTGGTGGCCACCAGAATCAGAACCTCGCGCGTTTCGCCCGTCGCCTTGGCTGAAGCCGTCAGAAGGTGCGGCAAAAGCGTCAAAGCAACGTCCTTAAAAGCCAATGTCGGGCCATGATAAAGCTCCATGACGTGAATCCCCTGATCCAGATCGTGAAGCGGCGCGACGCCCTGCTCGTCAAAGCGGGCATAGGCGGCGGAGATCATGCCCCGCAGCTGATCGCGCGTAAAATCTGTCAAAAACCGTTCCAGTATGCGCACGGCGCGTTCGTTATAATCCAGCGCCGCCATATCAACGAGATCGTGCTGCGTAACTTCTGGAAAGGATTCGGGCACGAACAGCGCGCCGTCCGTGCCCAGTCCCTGTACGATCGCACGAGCCGCGCTGACGCATTCCCCGCCGCGCGTGGTCACGTATTTCATGATGAATAGCTCCTTAAATCGCGTAGCAGGTGATGAAATCCGGCAGCGCTTCGGCATCGCCGCTCATGCCAATGACGATGCGCACGCCGCGCTCGTCGCTCAACTTGGCGACCTTGGCGAAGAACTCCTTGAGCATATCCGGCTTCACTTCCGGCGGGAGCATTTTCATCAGGCCATCCACGACGATGAGGGTGATATCAAAATTCGCGCTGGTCATGCCGCAGAGCATACCATAGAACATATCGGCAGAATCCACACCGTACTCAGTCGCATTGATGAAGCGAACCTCACGCTGAAGATCATACATATGACGGTTGTGGCTGTCAATAAAGAAGATGTTGCCCTTTTCTTCCTTAACCGCTTCATTCGCCAGAGAGATCAGCTTAACCGTCTTGCCGCTGCCCTTGTTGCCGAGAATTACCTGTACCATATAAATGCCCTCCTCTATTAATGGATGTGGTTTTATTATACATCAAATCAGTCGTTTTTGCAATGGAGAAAATGCGGCGACTTGGAAAGAATAGCAATTTTCTGAGGCTTTCTTCTGTTCATGATTTTGTGATTTGACAGTTTGTCGGGCAGGACGTATAATAAATATAAGGGCCGCACGCCTCCCGCTCCTGCATTTGGGAGCTTTTCGGAAGAATTTTTATTCTTCCCCGGCAAATCCCAAGGCCCCGTGTCCGCCGTCCCCTGCCGACTTGGTGCAGGCTTGCTCCTGCCCCTCTTTAAAAGAATCATGATTAAGAAAATCACGTCTTCCCGTCTGCGCGCCGCGCTGTTTCAGGCGCTGGTCATGTCTGTCTTTTCAGCCATCGCCGCGCTGCTGCCCCTGATCTGCCCGCCGCTGAAGCTCCCCGTCCAATGGATCATCCTTCCGGCTCTGAGTGCCCTGACAGCGGGGCTGTTTGCCTTCTCGGGCGTTACCTGCTATCTGGCCTGGCTCATGCCGCCCGTAATCGTCTCGGCTCTGCCCTGGCTGATCATCGGCTATCCGCTCTCGCCGGGCATCATGCTCCTGTGCGCTCTTCTGGCCATGATCGGCGCCTCTTCCGGCGATGTTTTGTACAGGCGCCGCACCTGAATCAGCATAGCCCTTTGAATTGTCCTGGCTCTAAGCGCTCAAAAGGCATTTCGGGTATCCCCCGTTCAGAGCGCCTCGCGCGCCGGATCATCCCCGATTGATCGCTGGCTTGATCCTGACGAAGCCCGTTTTTCTGGAAAGCGCTCCGTTTGGCTTCAGTTTTTTCAGGCCCCAATGTCTTCAGGAGATTTTGATTTTCTGTTCAGTAAACGCAAAAAACATCCCGCAAGCTGCTCACAGGCAGTCAGCCTGTCAAAGAATCCACAATGCGACCTCGCAATGCGTCTTCTTATGCGAT